>CAZWPF010000001.1:0-93892 GCA_964636205.1 uncultured Chitinophagaceae bacterium
TTTGTATAATGTTTAGTGTGCGGTATTTTTCTGATTTGCGACAATTGTGATTATCGGTCGGGATGCAGACGGATTTAATAAAAAAATGGGTTCTCCATAGGACAACCCATTTTTAATTGGTAAGTTATTATGTAGTTCGTTTCTGATTCAACACAGAAATGGAGGGGATTTGAATTAGTCGAACGACATTTCTTTCACATCGTCAGCAATGACCAACCGTCCGGCTGTTTTTGCCTTGATTTCTTCGATAGTTACTCCCGGCGCATACTCAATGCATTTGAAGCCCTCTTCAGTAATATCGAAAACGCCCAGATCGGTAACTACTTTTTTGACACAGCGGATACCTGTCAAAGGAAGCGTACATTCCGGGAGTAATTTACTCTCTCCGGCTTTGTTGGTGTGTTGCATCGCCACAATGATATTTCGGGCAGCTGCTACCAGATCCATTGCTCCACCCATTCCCTTTACCATTTTGCCCGGAATTTTCCAGTTAGCGATGTCTCCGTTGTCGGCTACTTCCATAGCTCCCAAAACGGTTAAATCGACTTTACCGGCGCGTATCATGCCGAAGCTCATGGCACTATCGAAAAATACTGATCCGGGTACGGTGGTAATGGTTTGTTTTCCAGCATTGATCAGGTCGGGATCTTCTTCACCTTCGTAGGGAAACGGCCCCATACCCAGCAATCCATTTTCGCTTTGAAGCACGACGTTGATGCCTTGGGGGATATAATTGGCTACCAATGTTGGAATGCCAATTCCCAAGTTTACATAGTACCCGTCAACTAATTCCTTGGCTATGCGTTGGGCGATTTGTTCTTTGGTTAACATAGTATAAAATTATACAAATAGCCTGGAGCTATTTATTGTTAATATCGATTTGATTTCGCATGGATACCCAAATGGGTTCCTCATTAGTATTGATTGCCGGATTAAGGTCTTTTTCTGACGGTACGTTGCTCTATTCTTTTTTCATAATGAGGTCCCTGGAAAATCCTGTTTACATAGATGCCGGGTGTATGAATCTGATCCGGATCCAGCTCACCTGCCGGTACCAATTCTTCTACTTCAGCGATCGTGATTTTACCAGCCATAGCCATGAGCGGATTAAAATTACGGGAGGTTGCGCGGAAAATCAGATTTCCCTGAGTATCCCCTTTCCATGCTTTGACTATCGCAAAGTCAGCGTCGAACGCTTCTTCCAGCAAATACTGTTTTCCCTTGAATTCTCTGATTTCTTTTCCTTCAGCTACTTCGGTACCCACTCCCGCAAGCAGGTAGACCGCCGGCATGCCGTAACCGGCAGCCATGCATCGTGTCGCAAGTGTGCCCTGAGGAATAAGTTCTACCTCAAGTTCTCCGCTCAGCAATTGCCTTTCGAACTCAACATTTTCTCCTACATAGGAGGAGATCATTTTTTTGACCTGCTTTTGCTGCAGGAGCAGTCCGATCCCGAAATCGTCCACTCCGGCGTTATTGGAGATGCAGGTAAGATTGTTGATACCTTTTTTTACAAGTGCATGGATACAGTTTTCAGGTATGCCACAAAGGCCGAAACCGCCAAACATCAGAGTCATTCCCGATTCAATATCTCGGACTGCCTCTTCAGCGTTGGCAACAACTTTATTTATACTCATTTCAGTGGAATTTGAATTTAGTCATGCTAAATTATCTGAATCCGCCTGTTTTGGATTCTTAAATTCGCAATTAATTGAAAATACTGTCTTACCCGATAGCCTGATTCAAATCTTCGATTAAATCTGAGGCATCTTCAATACCCACACTGAGTCGGATAAGAGAATCCGCAAGACCGCGTGCTATCCGATCTTCTCTCGGGATAGACGCATGAGTCATCGATGCCGGGTGACCGATCAGTGATTCTACACCACCCAACGATTCAGCCAAAGCAAAGAGTTGTGTCTTTTTCAGCACCGACATAGCGGTTTCGATATTATCGTCTTTCAGCGTGAATGAGATCATTCCTCCAAATCCGCGCATTTGCTTTTTGGCAATCTCATGGTTGGGATGATCTTCGAAGCCGCACCAATAAACTTTACCTACTTTGGGATGATTACGCAGAAATTTGGCCACTGCTTCCCCATTTTCACAATGGCGTTGCATGCGCACGTGTAATGTTTTGATACCACGCAATACCAGCCAGCAGTCGTGTGGTCCGGGTACAGCGCCACAACTGTTTTGAATAAAACGGAGTTTTTCTTCCAGCGTTGTATCATTGGTGATTAATGCACCGTGTACCACGTCGGAGTGACCGCCCAGGTATTTTGTAGCAGAGTGCAGAACGATATCTGCACCTAAATCCAAAGGATTCTGCAAATAAGGTGAGGCAAAAGTATTGTCTACTACCATTATGAGATTGTGTTCTTTGGTTATTGCAGCTGCTCCTGCGATATCAATAATATTCAGCAATGGATTGGTTGGAGTTTCCACCCATACCATTTTGGTGTTTTCGTTGATATAGTCGCGGATATTCGATACGGAATGCATATCGATGAAATGGAACTTTATTCCGTAGTTTGCATATACCCTTGTAAATATACGGTAGGTGCCGCCATAAAGATCATTAGAAACGATGACTTCATCTCCCGGCTGCAATAATTTGGATACCGCATCAGTCGCTGCCATTCCGCTACCAAAAGAAAGACCAAACTTCCCGTTTTCAATGGCAGCAAGTGCATTTTCCAAAGCAGTACGGGTGGGGTTCTGAGTACGTGCGTATTCATAGCCCTTATGTTCACCCGGTGCTGATTGCACATAGGTCGATGTCTGATAAATGGGTGTCATAATAGCCCCTGTAGTCGGGTCGGGCTCGACCCCGGCGTGTATAAGGCGCGTAGCCAGTTTATATGTATCTTTCATTTTTTAGATAAATAGATGTTCGCAAAGATACGTATTTGTATAGGCACCACAGCGGGTTCCCAAAAATGAAAATGCCTGTCTGAGGAAGAGGCAGACAGGCAGTTATTTTGGTTTTAGGATGTTAAGGGAGTTACTTAATCGCTTCTGATATTTTGATCAATCTTCCCCTTCCCATCAGTATTCCATTTTGGTCAGAAAGGCTAAGGATATAGATACCGGGGGGTAAATCTTTGATATCCAGTTGAACTACTTTCTCAGCATGTAGTACTTCCCGGCCATCAGATGTATAAACTCTGGCATTTATCGGTTTCCCCGTATCAAAATAAACCAGGCTATTGGCCGGATTCGGATAATAATGGATGTTTCGGAGCTCCTCCCTAACCGAGGGAATTCCCAAATTGGTCACTATATATGGTATATCCGTCGAGTCGGTACAACCAAATCGATCGGTCGCTTTTACCGTATAACGATCATTCTCAGGGACGATATAGAAGGAGTCGGTAGCACCCGGAATTAAGTTGCCGTCGCGATACCACTGCCAGGTTTGGAAATTGCCCCCCGAGGCAAATAAAGTGTCTCGGCTAACAGAGATGAGTATTCTGGCAAAGGGAGGAACATATACCTGAATGCTACTGCGGATTCCGGTATCACCACAATTGTTGATCGAAGCAACGCTGATATCGAATAACCCACTCATGCTGCCAACAGTTGCTGTTACAGAATTAGCGATTACCGTGCCCACCCAGCCGACCGGCAGCGTCCAGATATATTGAACGTTGGAAGGGGCACCGGGAACGACATAGGTTTGCATACTACCGACACATACCGTATCTGCCCCTTCGGGATTCCCAAGCACCGGAGGGTCGAAGCAACCTTCCACGCAGCGACAGCTACGACCATAACTCCTGGGACCGGCAACCGTATTATTGACATTGTTAGTACTCTCATGAATTTGAAAGTATTGAGAACTCATAGAGGAATGGTGGAGTGTGCGACTGTGGTAGGCGCCTGCTATTCCTACATTACTCATACTCCCAAAAGTGGTGCGGGTTCCCGCTAAGGTTAGTTTCAAGTGCGAAGCAAAGGCAGTCGCCGGATTGGTTATGTTTTCTGAACGTATAAGCTGACCCCACTCGGAGGAGTCTGGTGTGTGCCAGCCCGGACCGACTGCTATGCAGGGATCAATGCCATTGGTGGCAGAGGCAGGCGACTGCCCCCATGTGTCAGTACCAGGATTGCCACCCGCCCACCACTCCGGTGAAGGATTACTCCGAAGAAATTCAGGAATACCGTTTCCTAATCCTGAAGGATTGTTCGCGGGGAGGGTATTAGTCTGTAACAAGGCGCTGGTGCGTATCTGATGGCCATCATCCCAGCGTCCCCATTGGAATAGATCACCGTAAGCCGCCTCATCTTTAAGCGAATCCGCAACCTTTATCGCACCCAAATTTTGTTGCAGCCATACTTTCCCATCAGCTGCCCTAACCGTCTTATAAACCACATTGTTGCCTCTGTAAGTAAATACCACCGAACCGGTATCTCCGGGATTAGGACCAGGTATGGTTTGCCCATGTGAAAACAAGGATAACAAAATGAAAAATGCCGTGCATAAAATTAATCTCATAGTTAATCGTTTAAATGAAGACCTTATAAAAACTGTATAAAGATAGAGTGTGGACCGCTGGTCAAGACGGATTTCGAAATTATATAATGTTACGATTGTATGTTAGAGTAAAAACACGGATATTGTAAAGTTTAATGTTTTAGTGTTTAGGTGGCAACCGGTCGGGTCTGAAAGATTTTTGCTGGATAAGACTAATTTTTGTCTCGAAGGTTTGCAGTGTTGATGGAACGCTCTTTGTGCGGTTAGTTATTATGCCCCTTTATCCGTTAATTTGTGCTATGAGTTTACAGCGTTTTTTCATTCTTTTTCTGGTATTTACAACCGGTTGGTCTTCTGTCAGTTTTGGTCAGAGCGCAGCCCGCAGTCGATGGGTAGATAGTGTCTATCAATCTCTTACTCTGGAAGAGCGAATAGGTCAGATGTTTATGGTCGCAGCCTATTCCGGAGGAAAAAATTACAATGAAGCTGAAATCAACCGTCTTATCCTCAATAAGCAAATAGGTGGTTTGATTTTCATGCAGGGTGGTCCGGCAAGGCAAGCCTTATTGACTAATAAATATCAGGCGGCTGCTAATGTTCCCCTGTTAATCGGAATGGATGCCGAATGGGGTCTAGGGATGCGACTCGATAGTGTTGCCAATTTTCCGAGACAAATGATGCTAGGTGCGACAGACGATTCTTTGCTCATGTACCAAGTGGGGGCGGCAATTGCTGCGCAGTGCAATCGGCTGGGGGTTCATATCAATTTTGCCCCGGTAGTGGATGTGAACAATAACGCTGCAAATCCGGTAATTAATGTTCGTTCTTTCGGAGAAGATAAAACAAGGGTTGCCAGAATGGGGATCGCCTATATGCATGGGCTGCAGAAGCATGGAGTACTTGCTTGCGCCAAACATTTTCCCGGACATGGTGATACTGATGTAGATTCTCATAAAGATTTACCGATCATCAAAAAATCGGTCGCACAATTAGACTCACTGGAACTTTATCCTTTCAGGGAATTAATTCGTGCAGGCGTAAAGAGTATGATGGTTGCTCACCTGGAAGTGCCCGCTCTGGAACAAGAGAAAAATGTACCTACGACGCTCTCCAAAATCACCATCACCGGTTTGCTCAAACAGAAGATGGGGTATCAAGGTTTGATTTTTACAGATGCCATGAATATGAAGGGTGTCACTAAGTATTACGACCCGGGAGAAGCTGATCTGCGTGCATTCCTGGCCGGTAACGATGTGTTGTTATTCTCTCAGGATGTACCCGTGGCCATTCAGAAAATTAAAGAAGCCTTAGCGCAGAATAAAGTCAACGAGCAAGACCTCGAACATCGGGTAAAAAAGATTCTGGGCGCAAAATATGATGTGGGATTGCACCAATGGAAGCCAATCAGGATAAATGGTATCGTGGCGGATCTGAACAAGGAAATAGTGCCGATGCGTCAGCGCGTGGCCGAAGCCGCTGTAACTTGGATTAGGGATGAAAACGATATCGTAAACAAATTAAACAGTCCGGGCAATCGTATCGGCTATGTAGCCGTAAATGCGTCATCGAGTGCCATGTATAATCAGTTAAAAACTCAGGCTACAGTGGCGTTCCGAGCTCTTCCAAAGGGGAGCACAGATGCTACTTCGCGGAGTATCATCAATGAAATTAATACTAACAATGCCACTATTATCGCTGTCCACAATCTGAATATTTATCCGGGCAAATCGGGTAATTACGGACTGGATATCATGCAGCTGAATTTTCTGAAGCAGGTGTATAAGCGGAAGGATATTATGATTGTGGTAATGGGCAATCCATATTTGTTGAAGGATTTTTGCGAAGTCGGATCGGCAATTGTAGGTTACGAAGATGATACGCTTACCCAAAAGGTAGTTGCAGAAATTCTCCAAGGCACCCGTGAAGCCACAGGTCGATTGCCGGTTACTCCATGTAAGAGCATCTTGCCTCGCAGTACCGGAATGAAAATACCCGGCGCCAAAATAATTGAAACACTTGATAGTATTAATCTTCCACCCGATCGTTTATACAAGGTCTTTCACGTAGAGGATGCCGGAGTGACAAACCCTATGGCTTTGGATAAGCTCAACCTTTTTATCGAACGCTGCGTGGTGGCGCAGGCATTTCCGGGTTGTCGCATAATAGCCGCTAAAGACGGCAAAGTATTTTACAACGAGTCGTTTGGCACTTATAGTTATGATTCCGATCAGAAAGTAACCGCGGCCACCATGTACGATCTGGCATCATTGACTAAAATTCTTTCCACCACATTGGCGGTTATGAAATTGTATGAAGAAGGGAAATTGCAATTGAATAAGCAGCTAGGCGATTACTTACCCATGGTTCAAAACAGTCCGCACGCACGTGCTACCATCAAAAACTTATTATTGCATCAGGCAGGACTTAAAGCGTGGATCCCTTTTTATAAACAAACAATCGAAGCTTCCGGTCAGCTGAATCCCGCTCTCTATCGACAGCGCCCCGAACCGGGATTTAATCAACAGGTGGCGGCGAACTTGTATCTAAGAAACGATTACGTAGACTCTATCTGGCAAAGGATTAACCAGGAGCCGGCAGAAAATCGGGGGAAGGGTGTCTATAGTGACCTGGATTTTTTTTATCTGGCCGCGGTGGTGGAAAAGATTAGCGGCCAACGGATAGATCAATATGTTCATGAGCATTTTTACAAGCCACTGGGACTTACCAAGATCTTGTACAATCCGTTGAGGTCTGTAGATGCAGCTTTGATAGCCCCTACAGAAAATGATATGGTTTTTAGGAATCAAATTCTACGTGGTTATGTTCATGACCAGGCCGCGGCTATGATGGGTGGCGTAGCCGGACATGCGGGATTGTTTGCTACCGCTAATGATGTGGCGGTACTTATGCAAATGTTGGTAAACAAAGGTCTGTACAAGGGTGTTCGGTATTTTAAAGAGGAAACGGTCGAGTACTTTACAGCCTATCATTCTGCTATAAGCAGGAGAGGATTGGGGTTTGACAAGCCGGAAGCAGATGCGAAGAATGCGGCTGTCACCAGCAATAGATGCAGCGGGTATACTTTTGGTCATTTAGGTTTTACCGGTACTTGCACCTGGGCAGATCCCGAACATGGAATCATATTCGTGCTGCTATCGAATCGAGTGCATCCTTCAGCCGATAACAAAAAAATTACCACGCTGAAAGTGCGAACACAAGCGATGGATTATATTTACGAGGCTCTGGGAATCCCTGTGAATACAAACCGCCCTGCTGTTAAAAGCAAGCAACTCGCACAGTTTAAATAATCCGATTGACCAATACCTGGCTTACAGATTAAGCCGCATTTCTCCCCCGGTATTAGTTATCAATTTTCTCCAATAGGTCACTCACAGCCAAAATAAGATTCTCAGGAAGCGCTAAACCCTTGCCATTTACCACATCATAACGCCCCAAGGGAGACCATGCCATCACAAAGCGCGGGAATTCCGGAATGTTTATTTCAAAATGCATCCCATTCCGTTTAAGCATGGGTATAATAACTGCTAGTACGGTTTTACCGTCGAAACTCAAAGGGCTGGAAAAGTTAGCTGGCATGCGGTAAAATTAGACATAGAAAGGAACATGGCCTATGGTTCGTTTTAATTATATTTATCAGTAAGATCATTCTTAAAATGCAATCTCTTAAATCGCTGTTAGTTATAGCGCTGATATTTACCGGTTGTTTTTCCTTCGCACAGTCCAATTCTTGTGAACTGAATCGTTTTAGGATTAAATCTGCCCATGCAAACTACGGGGACGGATACGATGTACATCATGTGTGGATGGATATCGAAATGACCAACCAAAGTGCGAGTGTAAGGGGTAGTGTGACCACCAGAGCTGTTGTAGTTGCCCAACAACTGGATTCGGTGGTTTTTGAATTGGCACCGACGATGACCATAGATTCGGTAGCGTTAAATGGGGTGTTGACTAACTTCAGAACCGAAGGTGCATTTCGAATTATTCCCGTAGATCCGGGATTCAATCATAATGATTCATTCGTAGTTAAGGTATGGTATCATGGGCAGGTAGAAAGCGGAGGTAATTTTATCGGAAAAGGAATCACCCATTTGGTGGATGATCGATGGAATATACCGGTCACCTACACTTTGAGTGAACCTTATTTTGCTCGTGATTGGTGGCCCGTGAAGCAGTCTTTGCACGACAAGATCGATTCTGCAGATATTTGGATTACCGTTCCCGATGGTCTGAAAGCAGGTAGCAATGGATTGTTGCAGCGGGTAACTTCCCTCTCGGATGGAAGGCAACGGTTCGAATGGAAGACAACTTATCCTACCGATTACTATCTGCTTTCGGCAAGTGTTGCTCCCTATATGGCATTGAGTCAGTACATGAAGTTTACCGGTAGCGAGGACAGTATGTTGGTGTTGGACTATATATACGATCATCCGGATGTATTGGCACAGTATAAGCCATCGATCGACTCCTTACCGCATCTGATTAATTTTTTCTCCGACATCTTTGGTCGGTATCCCTTCTATAAGGAAAAGTATGGTCACTGTCTCTCACCTATGGGCGGGGGTATGGAACATCAGACCATGACAACCTTGAGGAGTTATAATTTTGATTTGGTGGCACACGAGTTAGCCCACCAATGGTTTGGCGATTATGTCACCTGCAAATCATGGCGAGATTTGTGGTTGAATGAGGGATTCGCTACGTATGGCGAATACTTGGCGGTTCGACATTTTAAAGGACCGGAAGCTGCATTTGAGAAACTAAAGCAGATACAGAACAGGGTGTATATTACTCCGGGTGGGTCGGTTTATGTTAAGGACACGGCCGATTTAAACCGGTTATTTGATGGCCGGCTTACCTATTCTAAGGCAGGTGCAGTGGTGCATATGTTACGATATTATCTTGGGAATGACAGTCTTTTCTTTCCTGCATTGAGAGCGTATTTGGATCGACATGCGTTTGGAGTGGCATCTACAGAGGATTTCAAGTGGGTAATGGAGCAATATAGCAACCGCAGTTTGGATCAGTTTTTTGAACAATGGGTGTATGGTGAGGGATATCCCCATTATGAGCTTCGTTGGAATCAATTAAACGGCAGGGTAATCTTGCAAATGCAACAACGTTCACTCGTGCCGGAGTCGGTGCCCTTGTTTTCAATGCCTGTCGAACTTATGCTCCGGAGCCAATCGCGGGATACCAGCTGGACCATCAATCTGGACCGGCCATATTGGTCAGGCTCTTTCGAATGGGAAGACGGAATAGAGGGTGTGATTATCGATCCCAATAGTTGGTTGCTGCATATAAACGAAGTGATTTACGATCCCAACCTTGTGGATGTACAATCGGTAGGTGCACATTCACCGGTGGTTTATCCAAATCCTGCCCATAACCAATGGCGGGTGCTGTTTATTCCAAAAGGATCAGAAGTACATTTATTAGATATTTCAGGGCGGTTATTACAAAGGCATTATGTTCCGGAGGAGTGGATAGAGCTCCCGGCAGCGCAACTTTCAACCGGTATTTATATATTGGAAATGATATTTCCGGATGGCCAGCGACATGTCCAGAAACTTAGAAAAGAATAAACTGCGTCGGTGTAGTAATTGTAGATTGAGTAATTTAGCAAGATGGAAAAGTCGCACGTACGACCCGGAAAAGAGCTGACACCCCAGGAGCGGGAATACGAGAATAGTATTCGGCCGCAGACGATAGAGGATTTTTCCGGCCAACCTAAGTTGATCGAGAATCTTCGGATATTTATAAAGGCTGCCAACCTGAGGGGGGAGGCTTTAGACCATATTTTGTTTCACGGTCCTCCGGGATTGGGAAAGACTACCTTGTCGCGAATTGTAGCCAATGAATTAGGGGTAAATATCAAGGAGACCAGCGGTCCGGTGATTGAAAAGGCAGCGGATCTCGCTGGTTTACTGACCAGTTTGGAGGAACGTGATGTGCTATTTATAGATGAGATCCATAGGTTGAGTACGGTGGTCGAGGAATATCTGTACGCAGCCATGGAGGATTTTCGCATTGATATAATGATCGATAGCGGACCTGCTGCGCGAAGTATTCAAATCAATTTAAATCCCTTTACGCTAGTTGGAGCCACCACCCGTTCGGGTTTACTTACTGCTCCTTTATTGTCTCGGTTTGGGATTAAATCCCGTTTGGAATACTATCCCACAGAGGTATTGCAAAGAATCATTTTGCGTGCTGCTGATTTGTTAAAGGTGAAGGTGACATCAGATGCTGCCATGGAAATTGCACGCCGTAGTCGGGGTACGCCGAGAATCGCTAACGGATTGCTCAGACGAATGAGGGACTTTGCTCAGGTTTTGGGGAATGGAGTTGTGGATATGGGTATAGCGGAGCATGGATTGGCTGCTTTGAACGTGGATGAGAATGGATTGGACGAGATGGATAATAAGATATTGATCACCATGATCGATAAGTTTAAAGGAGGGCCGGTGGGTATTAATAATATCGCGACAGCCGTCGCAGAAGAAGCCGGTACCATCGAGGAAGTTTATGAGCCTTTTCTGATTCAGGAAGGTTTTATAATTCGCACCCCAAGAGGAAGAGAAGTTACAGAGAAGGCCTACAAGCATTTGGGCAGAAATTCGGGGAGAGATGGAGGATTGTTGTTTTAATTTTTTTCAAAAAATATCTAAAATAAAGCGGCACCGATGATAACCGGTGCCGCTTCGTTTAAATGAAGATTCTATTATTTAGAGGTTCCAGAGTTCTTCTATTTGTTGCGTGTGGTTGTTGGTGTCCACTTTCTTTATGATATGCTCAATAATGCCCTCTTCGTTGATTAAGAAAGTGGTACGGTTAGTGCCCATAAAGGTTTTCCCCATAAATTTCTTTTCACCCCAGACTCCGTATTTTTCTACGATTTCTTTTTCTGAATCTGCCAGCAAAGTAAATGGAAGATTGTATTTGGTCTCAAACTTTTTATGCGATTTCTCATCATCCGTACTAACACCCAATACTACCACACCTTTCTCCTGGATAGTTGAGAAATTATCTCTGAGATTACAAGCCTGAGCCGTACATCCGGGCGTATCATCTTTGGGATAGAAATAAAGGACTACCTTCTTGCCTTTTAAATCACTTAATGTTACCGGATTTCCGTTTTGATCATTTACAGTAAAATTGGGTGCTTCGCTGCCTGCTTCTAAATTCATATCATTTTGTTTTTTTATTTACTAAAATCATCTGATGAATGTATAGGATAACTTAGCGGTATTCCCGTTTTCATCAGTTGCGGTAAATAGGAGTGTATGTTTGCCGGGAGGGCAATGCTCGTCAAACTTATAGAAAAAATCATTCCCACGCTTTTGGAAAAGCAGCCATTTGCCATTGATTGTCCCTTGAAACGATGCGATACTTGTCAAATTGTCCGTCGCGCGGAATCGGATTTCATCTTTGCCGGTTAGGATATTGCCGGTACCATTCAAGGAAGTGATGGTTGGAGGGATAGTATCGATAACTAATCGGTAGCTACCGAACTGACGAACTGATTTTTTATACCAACCATAACTGTCTTTCACAGCCGAGGTACCTGTTTCCTTTTTGCCGTCGGAGTGTAGCAAAACAATTTTGTCTTGTAATGCGAACGGAACGGGTTTATTAGGTTTTATCTTTAAATCAAAATAGCTGTGTACCGGTGTATGAGCATGGTGAATTTGGAATAAGTCTGAAAAACTATCGGGTTTGGAGCGTTGATTAAACTCAAAACAAATATCAGTGTATAATGCGTCCGAATCTAGCGAGAAATGGACACTTCCGGATTCAAATTTATTGATGCTACCCATTTTTAAGGGATAGTTACAACTCCCGGTACTGCCTATTTTGCGTTCAGGATCAACTGCAAGTAGCAAATGCACATGAGCTTTATTTCCATAAATATCATAAATGACCAGGGTAAGTTTTTCCGGCTTTTCTGACCCGGGTTGCACCAGTCCGTCCATTTTATTTAAACTGTCATATACCCTAAAAAGTTTGTTGCCTGGTAGTCGGAACAAACATTGTACCCATCGCTTTTGTTCGTGCCGCTGTTTATAATCGGTATAAGCGTGTAGGTATCTTGTTTCTTGGTAACCTATTTCTTCCAGTTTTATTCTGGCTTGCAATTCCTCATTTAAATATAGTTCTGCTGTATAAAGACCTAAAGTATTGGTGCTCCCGTTCATGAAATCATTCACTTCTATGCCGACTCCAATTTCTTGTCCATCACTTACCCATATGGTGTCAGATCTGGCTGGTGAATAATTACTACCCGATTGCTTTAGGGAGATGATCTGTGGATTGGAAGAATAAATATTTTCGAAGGGTGCTTCGTATATCGCCAAGCGCGTTGGTACCGGTGGACGGCTATCGGAGATTTCAAAACCAAAAAGCTGAGGATTGATCGGGTGTTCGGTTTCGGTATCTCTGATTTCGAAATGTAGGTGAGGTCCCATCGAGCCACCGGTATTGCCGCTCCAGGCTATTTGTTGACCCTTAGTTACGGGGAACATGCCCTCCGGAATCGTGAGATCTGTCACCCAATCTTGCTGTTCGTACTGCTTTTGTCTGAGGTATGATTGCAATTCCGGAGCAAAATCATTCAAATGTGCATATAAGGTGGTAAAACCATTAGGGTGATTGATATATAGGGCATGACCAAATCCTGTGGATGAGGTGCGCATTCTTGCCACATAGCCGTCCGCGGCAGCGAAAACCGGAAGATTTTCTTTACCCTCGGTTTTGATATCCAGTCCGCTGTGGAAATGGTTCGGGCGGCATTCTCCGAAGTTGCCCGCGAGAGAGATCGGAATGTTCAACGGATTCCGGAAATAGTCCTGAGGATACTCGCTTTTGCTTTGAGCGGTGCATATCAGGCAAAAATGAATGAGCGACAAAAGGCTGAGTAGGTTCTTCATTTTTTCAGGAAATGGTTGATAACATGCAAATTGGTAATTGTATTATTAATAAAGATGCAAGATACGATACCTATGTGACTGGGGTTTTAATAGGATACTAACAATCTCAGTCGGAAAATAACCGTATTTTTACCCCACTGTTATGGAACAAGAGAATAAGCAAGATATTTCGTCGCAGGAAACACCGGCCGTTGCTGATGGTGGCAAAAATCGTTTTAAAGTATGGTTGAAGCGAGTTGGTGTAGGTGGATTAATATTCTTCACCGTTAAAGGGCTGATCTGGATCGTGGTATTTGTGGGCGGAGCTAGGTTTTTGGGCTGCTCGGTCGGTTGATCAGTGTAGGATGGCCTGCAACACCGGGAGCGATCGGATATTTCCCATGTGTTGGGTATGGTTTTGAAGAAAAGCCACATACCATTCGATTAATTGGAAGCGAGTATGCGCATTCATCGTTACATTGCCAATGTTCTCAATAGTATTGTTGCGGATTAATTTGCTCAGCGCAGCAGCCGCGTCTTTTTCAATAACCGGTGGAAGTATCGGCATCTCTTCTGTAAAAGCGCCCTCTTGTAAATTAAGATAAGGAGTTTGTTCGCTCCAATTACCCTGAATTTCATAACCCATATGTTGACTGCATTGTGCCAGGAAATACAACGGGAAATTAGCTACGGTGGGAGCATCCAACTGATCCAAATTAGTAAAATAATGCAGACTGGTATCGAAGAGCTCTGGTTGGGGTGCTTCGGCTGGTAACAATCTCAATAATAATTCAACAGAAAACAAAGCGATACTATTCCGAATTATATCCTCCTGCATTCTTTGATAGAGATATGCAAATTGCATATCGCGGATCCTGTGCAGTGTGCTCTGCGGTTTTTGGTAGATTACTATATCCAGCAGGCTGGCAGGTTGCAATAAGACTGCTTTTTGATTGCTGTTCTTTCTGCTTCTCACTCCCTGTACCAAAAATGACTGCACCCCGTTTATTCTTGTAAACAAGGTACTTACCAAGCTGGATTCGCCGTATTTGACTGAGCGTAAAACAATGGCCTTTGTGGTGGTTAACATATTGGGGGCTGTGCCACAGAATTCTGTATAGTATTAGCAGCGCTTTTGGGTAAACTACATTTTTTTAACTGTAAACCGGATAAATCAATTGATCTAAATCCGCAATGCCGGGTATATTCTCGCAGATAAACCCTTCCCCGTATTGTGTACCAATTTGCTTTCCCAACAAGGATTCTCTGTATTCGATTTGTTGAAGAAAACCCGGTGTAGAAATATAGGTGGTTGGTTCTTCTGAATCGGAACTAAAAAACTGGGATTTATAGCAACGAATTGCGTCCATTTTAGTCGCAAATGTATCGCTGATATCGACTATGAGGTTGGGGGTCAGCTGCTTATCCTGAATCATATGGAAAACCCGCTTGGGTCGCCAAGCTTGTTGTGTCTGGCCGTCTAATTCCGTTTCTATCTTTTTAAGGCCGGATAAAAAGCAAGCATCAACAATCAGCCTGCTACCTCTTCCATGATCCGGATGCCGGTCGGAGGGCGCATTAGCGATAACGATCTCCGGCTGATATTTTCTAATAAACTGAATCAGGATTCTTTGATGGGTCTCATCATTTCTGAAGAATCCATCGGCCATTTTTGCATTTTCTCTTACGGCAACACCCATCACTTTGGCAGCAGCAGCAGCTTCTTCATACCTCAAAGCGACCGAACCACGAGTGCCCAATTCCCCCTGAGTAAGATCAAGAATTCCGGTTGCCTGCCCTTTGGCGGCATGTTTGATCAAAGTTCCGGCACATCCGAGTTCAACATCGTCCGGATGCGCAGCGATCGCGAGTATATGCAGTTTCATATACTGCAAAATTAATAAGAAAAGCAGGGAATAATTGTCATTGGAAAATAGACTGCATATATGATGGCATCAATTTTTTAGTAGTGTTTGAGTCTAAAATTTATACTTATGAGATCCATATTGTATCTGATTGCGGTGATATTAATTATTGGCTGGTTACTGGGGGCTTTTGTCTGGACAGCAGGCAAACTGATTCATGTGCTGTTGGTATTGGCAATAATCTCTTTATTGTTAGGGTTGATAGGGGGCCGACGAGCCAGCTAACAATTTTATCTTTTAGTCTGCGGCTGATTAGGAGAGAGTGGTTGGAGTTGATAACAGTAATTTTCGTTAGGTTTGTAGCTTAGAATTTTGAGGTGCCAGATGTCTGAAAATTATATTGTATCCGCACGTAAATATCGGCCGCAGACTTTTGATACTGTTGTTGGTCAGGAGCATATTACTACTACGTTAAAGAATGCTATACGCAATCAACAGTTAGCGCATGCCTTTCTTTTTTGTGGCCCCCGTGGCGTCGGTAAAACTACCTGCGCCCGGATATTGGCGCGTACAATTAATTGTGAGCAACCCACCTCAGATACAGAGGCATGTGGTACCTGCCGTACTTGCAAGAGTTTTCAGGATAACACTTCCTTCAACATTTTCGAGCTCGATGCTGCCAGTAACAACTCAGTAGATGATATTCGAAATCTCACTGATCAGGTACGTTTTGCGCCGCAGCAAGGAAAATACAAGATTTATATCATAGATGAGGTGCATATGCTTAGCTCTCAGGCTTTTAATGCGTTTTTAAAGACGCTCGAAGAGCCGCCCGCATATGCTATTTTTATTTTGGCTACTACCGAGAAGCATCGGATTCTACCGACTATCCTCAGTAGATGTCAAATCTTTGATTTTAAGCGTATTACTACGGCGGATACCGTAGCTCATTTACAAGCTATTGTTACGAAGGAAGGAAAGAGCGCGGAAGAAGCAGCCTTGCATGTAATCGCACAAAAGAGCGAGGGTTGTATGCGGGATGCATTGTCCATGCTCGATCGAATTTCCGGATTTACCAATGGGGTGCTCACTTATGCGAATACAATGGAGCACCTGAATATGTTGGATTCGGAGTTTTATTTCGGACTTACCGACCAAATTCTAGCGCAGGATGTAAGTTCGGTTTTACTGACACTCGACGGGGTTCTGGATCGTGGTTTTGAAGGGGATGTAGTATTGGAGGGCTTGGCAGAACATATGCGCAACCTGCTATTATGCAAAGATGCACGGATGGCAAAATTGCTTGACGTACCTCAGTCGCACCAACATTTATTTTACGAAAAAGCGAGGCAAGCTCCTCCTTCTTTTATATTGTCTGCATTGAACATCCTTCAGGAAGCAGGACTTTCCTATAAGTCTGCGACCAATAAGCGATTGCATGCAGAAATGTGTTTGATCAGACTTTGTTATCTGATGCAAGCCATTAAACCAAACGCCGAGGGGAGCGTTGAAAAAAAAAATCCTGATTCCGTAGTTAAGCCGACCACGTCCCCAACTTCGGTTGTGCCACCTCCGGCACCACCGCAGGCGGCACTATCTCAACCGGCACCACCAAAAAATGTGTCAGCTCAACCGGCACCGCAATCACCTGCAACTCCGATAACCGAACCCCGGACGGCTCCGCAAAAGCTAGTGGCACCAACTCCTATTATGCCGGTCAAAGCACCTGCAGATACACCTTCCAATGGACGTAGAATTTCCAGAAATTTGCTGGCCGACCTCGATAATTTATCCGTCTCAGCCGGCGAAATGCAGCAATTAGAAGAACTCAACGCAGAGCGGGTTAAAACCTTGTTTGAGGAATTCAGACAGCAAGCTAAGGAAGCAGGCAGGAGCGTTTTATACGCTCAACTTTCCATGATGGCAGTGGAATGGATTGAACCGGATGAAGTGCGAATCATTTCTCCCTCTGAAATCACCAATGAATACGCTCTGGACAATAGAAGTACATTGATTGAACATTTTAGTAAACACGCCGGTCGCGTAATTCGGGTCACGACCGAAGTGCGGATCGATACTTCCAGTCAGCCCGTAAAATCCAAAGTATTATCTAAGTCGGAGCTCTACGAAGTGTTGGCGACTAAGAATCCTAATCTGGCTTATTTAAAAGAGCAACTGAATCTTCAGATTGAATATTAGCGGATGTCAGGAAACAGATTTTCATTTTTAGGTTTAACAAGTGCATTTTATATATTAGCGTTGTTATAAAAGAATGCAGCGCACTTGATAAAGAATTTCCGCACCTGTTTTTTCATACTACTTGTATTGATCTGTTGGCGATCAGTGGAGGTAGAAGCTCAGGTACCGGTAAATGATAGTTTTTCGGTCAGCGTAAGCGATCAAACTACCATCACCCTGATTCTTATCACTGGAAATAAGCGAACTCGTCCGGAGATTATCAAGAGAGAAATGAGCGTTCGTTCCGGTCAGACCGTTGCAACTGACTCGCTCGGGTTTCTGGTAAACCAAAATCAACTTCGAATTTTTAACATAGCTCTGTTCAATGAGGTTTTAATTGACACCATCAGAACCGGCGAGGGGACCATGTTCTGGCATGTGCAGGTGACAGAGCGATGGTATATTTGGCCGGAGTTTTCCTTTGCCTTGGCAGATCGGAACTTCAATGTTTGGTGGACAGAGCAAAATCAGGATCTCCGCCGGGCCAATATCGGAATGACTATTAAGGACCGAAATTTTAGGGGAAATAAAGAAGAGGCCGGAATCGCACTGCAAGTAGGTTATACGCAACAGTTTTCAGTGAACTATGTCAGGCCATACGTCGATAAGAAACAGCGACATGGCTTTGGATTTTCAGTCCATACCGGCTACAACAACGAAGTATATTACAATACCGACAGTAATAAATTGGCATTCGCCAAGACCAAGACAGAGCCAATCATTCGTCGCCTAGACGCGACCTTGTTTTACACCTACAGACCGGAGTACGCAACCCGCCATGTGATCCAGCTGGCCTATCGCAGTCATCATGTACACGACACCATTTTAGGACTTAATCCGGAATTCTATGAAAATGGAAGTCGCTCGCTTAGAATGGTCGAGTTGAGTTACCGATTTGAAATCAACGGTGTAGACAATTGGAATTATCCACTGGTTGGACACAAAATGGTGTCGAGTACCCTAATACGTACCGGCATCAATGGTATGAGCTTTCAATATCGAACTAATTTGGAAGCCGCTTTTTTTAAGAATATTTGGGGGAAATGGTACGGTTCCACAATTTTCAGAGGACAAGCAGGGATCCCCGAGCGGCAACCCTACGTACTACGCGCGGGAATGGGTTCCAATTCCGACTATTTGAGAGGGTATGAATACTATGTGATCGATGGGGCACATTTCGGACTAATTCGACTCAATCTTAAAAGGGAGTTGGTCAATAAGAAGTTGCGGAATTTGCCTATTCCCTACCTTAGGACTATCCCGATTCGGATTTACCCAAAGGTGTTTGCAGATGCAGGTTATGTGGAGAATTCATTCCCCCGAAATAGCTTTTTGAACAATCGGTTCCTGTACTCCGCCGGAATAGGGTTGGACATTATTACAGCTTATGATATGAAATTTCGTTTAGAATACACTTGGAACCATCTGCAACAGCGTGGATTTTATTTCCATACTAAGAGTGAGTAGAACGAATATATTGACTATTGTAAAAAGTGTTCGATGGCAGTATTTTTGAGGTCTATTTGATTCTGATATTTCAAAATCATAGCTTAGTGTCATCAAAAGCTTTGGTTGCTAATCATTTTAAAATAAGAAAACATGTTCAGGAATATTACTTTATACGCGGCAATGTCTCTTTGCCTATTCGGAGCTTCTTGCAAAAAGGATGGAGATGGTGGAGGTTTGAATATATTCACCCTGGAAGATGAAAAGACGCTAGGTCTCCAGACAAAGGCACAGATAGAGCAGGATCCCGAACAGTTTCCTTTGCTTTCCAGATCCGCTTATCCTCAGGCATATGCTTATCTCGATGCCATGAAAAATGATTTATTAAGTAGTGGTAAGCTGACCCATCGGAACGACTTTGCCTGGGAAATTTATATTGTCCGTAAGGACGATGTACTCAATGCATTTTGTACACCCGGCGGATATATTTACATCTATACCGGATTAATCAAGTATTTGGATAGTAAATCGGCATTGGCCGGAGTAATGGGGCATGAAATGGCACATGCAGACAGGCGACATGCAACCAAGCAAATGACCAAGGCGTATGGTATGCAAACCTTGATGGATGTTGTATTAGGCAATAATCAAGGATTGGTTACGCAGATTACTTCTGAGTTGATCAATCTTAAATTCAGCCGTACGGACGAAACCGATGCAGACAATTATTCAGTTACCTTTCTCTGTCCTACTAAATACAGGGCGAGTGGCGCTGCAGACTTTTTTGAAAAGATTGAAAAAGATGGTGGGAGCGGAGTGCCTGCTTTCCTGAGCACGCACCCAAGTCCGGAAAACAGAGTTTCCAATATCCATGGAGAAGCAGCTAAGCAAGGGTGTTCAACTACGATTAGTAGTACCGAAGACGTGGACGGTTATCAGACATTTAAGCAGTCCCTGCCTTAAGTATTTAACCAATACAATTAAAAACGCCAATTCTATCATAGAGAATTGGCGTTTTCTTTTAATCTCTAATGATTTAATCAAACAATTCTTCTTTAGTTTTTGGTCTGAGATCAGGATGCCAGCGGAAGCGGCTTAGTTTAAGCGATTTGATATCTACCTGATCCAGCGGGGTCATGGATTGTTTTAAATTCCGTTCAAAGATGATGCGCGAAATTTTTTGGTGGTTGAATAAAATTTTCATCCGCTCACTGGTAGATTGATTCACGCCAAGATAGGCTCCGTCATCGTCTGTCGAATAATATATATTTTCGGCATCCGGCCAAACCACCATTTCCTTTATTGCATTGTTTTCAAAATAAGCAATGAGTCGCCTTCCTTGAATCTGGTCGAACATACCGGCTTTATCCGGTCCCGATTGCCCTACAATCAGCGCCTTATTCGGTACATACATTTTGTTCAATACCCCACTGTCGGTATAGAGATAGATGGTATCGCCCGTAATCTGACTGTTACGAGACCATAGGATCGGATCGCCGATCATGCGCATGACAGAATCTTTTTGGGAATAACTGATACTATCACATTTGCCCTGCATGGAATCGGAGTAAATCCGAACATTGTAATATCCGATGAAATAACGTAGATCTGAACTGTCGACCTTGGAAGAGTCGGCAGCATTTTCCAGAGTTCCTAAATGTGAAATTAAAGATTGGGTTGAGTCGGTAGAAGTTAGGGAATCGTTTTTTACAATTGGAGCAACTGCACCCAGACTGGTATCCGGAGGGATGGGAGCGGCATAGAAAGTATCGGCGCGGATAAAAATACTATCGTTACCATTCATTTTTTTCATTACAGGCTTGATAGTTGCCATCAGTTCCTGAGTAATTTCGCTGTACCTGGCGAAGCCGCTATATAAAGTCGTTTCCTGAGAAGTATCGATAGCGATTACATTTCCATAAGCCAGGCCCAAACCGGTAGTCCGATCATAATCTAAAGTATCCGCTTCAATGTATTGAGCTTCGTTTTCTATTGAAGAACGATCAATGAAATACCCTTTTTCGTTCTGACTATCCCAGGTGCCATTTTTGGTGCGCAGCTCCGATTTATCATTGATTACAATCGACGGACCGTAGAATACAACAACTTTGGTATTGGTATTATAACCAAGATCGTCGGAAGTGACGGTGTATTGGGGATCTTTAATATGCACATCTCCCGTAAACCTGGTGTCTTTGGTAATGGCATTGTACCAACCGTAGATACTATTGACTATCGTGGAATCGCTTTTAAGAACACCATGGTCGTCATAGGTACCAATCCGAGTGGCGGTATTGTAATTTAATGTTTCGCACCAGAGGTGGTCTTTACCATCGGTGAGACTGACATTCCCCTTTAAAAAGGCATGTCGGTTACCCCCCGTATATTTAAGATAGTCGCTTTTAACTTCTGTGCCCTGCGGTTGAATGATATGCACGTTGCCAAAGGCCTCTACGCTGTTAATATCCGCTCTGAGGTAGGCGCTGTCGCAGTACATCAATGTTCCCTCATGTTCTAATTCCACATCGCCGATCAGCTTATCCATTTCGCCCGTGTCGGTAGCAATATGGACACCGTAACCGGAGCGGATAATATTTACTGGGACGGTACCGGATGAATCTTGTGCCGATGTGTTGTTCAGGGAAAACAAGACACAGACGATCAACAGAGAGATCCTATGTATAGAATGGTGCAAAATGTTCGGACTGATAATTTTTTTATTGCTTTTTCCTGCCAAAGATAGTGACATTGATATAGCGTGTAGGATGCGCCTCAATATCTGCAAGCAAGCTTTGCAAGGATGAAAGTGCATTGGTAAAATCAACATAAAGTTGTTTATCATTAAATGCCATACCTACGGAACCTTCACCGTTATTAATTTTAGTCAGCACCCCGTTCAGTTGCGCAGATGCAGATCTCAATTCCCGAATAGTTTCTTCGAGCGGAGCATTTTTCAATTGCTCTGTAGTTGCGGCGGCGTTGTCCAGAACCTGATCAATACTCTCGCTATTTTTTGCAATATTACCGGTAATCTCATCGATATTTCTGATCATCGATGCCATATGGTCACTTTCACGGTTTAGTTTTTCGGAAAGTGCAGCGAAATGTTGCATGGTAATATTGAGAGATGCTATGCTCGAACTGAGATTTTTTCTGGTATCCTCATTCAACATATTATCTACCCCAACCAGTACGGAATCTAAAACCTGTACTACATTTCTTACATCGGATATTAAAGGAGAAATTTCGTGTGAAATATTATCGATAATCCCGGCTTCAACATCTGTGGTTATGGTTTCGCCACCAGCGATAAATCCCGAACTCTCGCCAAGTTCGAGTTGAATAGCTTTGGTACCTAAAAGATCCAAGGAGATCATCCTGGCCACAGTGCCTTGAGGAAGTTGCACTTTTTTTGGAATGGTCAGCACCACTTCTACCCTATTATTATCCAGGCGAATAGTGTTTACTTTCCCGACATTTACCCCCTTAATTTGCACCGGAGCCGAAGGTTGTAGTCCCTGCACCCCTTCGTAATAAGCTAAGTATTCGTTCTCACCCGAGAATAGGTTTGACCCTTTAAGGAACCAAAAACCCGCGAATAGTACGAGGACTGAAATAGCTACCAGCAAACCAATTCTTGCTTCTTTTGAGAACTTCATGTGTTATTTCTATTTTTTACTGAGACCAAATTGAACTTCAGATTATTCAGATCGATGCTACCCGGTGTAAATTTCTAAATTATTTTTCGGTAATCTTTATTTTAAAATAGCTATTAAAAGTCTGTGCCAATTGAGAAATACCAAATCGGCTTCCGACGTCCTTCTATATTCCAAGCCGCATCTAATCTTAGGAAATAGCCAAAGAGCATTGTTCTCAAACCGGTTCCATATCCGACAGCCATTCCGCCTGTACCAGGTACTTTAAGCTCCATAGTTACATTGGGTGCTTGTTGGTCGGGACCAAATCGATAGGTATTGCTGGTGTTTTCTGAATTGGGTAATAATCCGTGCCAAGCCGATCCCATATCGATAAAAGGTACTAACTGCATATGACGCAAAATCGCAGACTGTACATGATTTCTCGCAAAAGTGGTTACTAACGGCAATCGTAATTCCCCATTAAACACAGCATATGTACTTCCATTACGTGCATTTTGCTGATAACCCCTCATATTTGTAGCCAATGCTTGAAAAGCAAACTTTCCGTCGCTGGGTGGCGGTGAGTTCTGATTGAATTTTGGCGCCATCCAATTGTCTACACCTCCCAAATAATAAAGGATTTTTTGATCTCCGGCAGAATGCGCTGCTGCTACTCTCGTTGCTACAATAAAATGCTTATAAATTTTATGGTAATACCTGAAATCAGTGCCAAAATTATAAAATCCCCCGTTGCCATTGGAGAGTTTATACATGTATTCGGCAAAGAACTTATATCTGTACCCCTCTGTAATGTTAAGCGTAGGGCTGTTGCTATTGTCAAATATGAATTCTGCCCGACTCATTGCCCAATATTGATGATCACGGGGCAGGTATTCCAAACTCAAAGCGTCTTGTGCTTTAAAGTCCAGGACATCCTGTCTTACACCCATATGCATCCTTATACTTCGGATCCTGTCGAAAGGATATGAAGCCGATCCCTGGATCATATTGGTCGCATTCTTACCCAAATACTCGCGGGTGAACAAGGGTATTCCACTTCCGGCATCGATAAATGTAACAGGAACGGTGTAAGTCTGCTGGTTTCTTAAAAACAATAATCCCCAATCTACTCTCCTCGTAAAGTTTTCATATTGAAGGAAATAAGAAACTCCAGAGAAGGTCACCGGTAGCCTAATCCCACCAGTAAAACGGTGATTTTCCATGACATCGTTCAAGCTGACAGAGAGTAAGCCCCCTAAAGCAGGGTTGGAAAAATTCCCCGGTGTCTGCTGTACCGATTGGTATTTCATGAACAGAATACTGTTATCGAGACGAACAGTAAAGAAATCTGGTTTTAAACTCAAACGATACGGCTGCGCCCTCATTTTAATATAGGTGCTATCGATCTCAGTTGTGGATGAGTTGGAAAATTCTTCCGGAGCAGCTTTTTCGATGACAGCTATTTCTTCAGCATCTTTTACTTGCTCCTGACTTTCGGCCGGGGCATCGCTAAATTCTGTGCGGAATGCTGTCCCTTGCTTTAAGATGGATCCGGTTTCCTGTTTAGACGGCCGACTAGTATTGATTTGTGGCGCCCGGATTATTCTCGAAGGACTCACTGCCCGGGTTTGCTCCTGCGATAAGGTGGTAGGTTGCGGAACGACCGGATCTATATTTTTCCCCGGAATTACCAGAGGTCTAAAATAGATTTTCAAAGAATTCCCTTCTTTAATCACATCTGCTACTTGATTACTCGCGGGGTTGTACTGGTGACTGATTATATCACTGAAATAGTTGGTGACGGGAACAGCGTAGGCCGAGTCTCTATTTTGTTGATCTCTCCCAAATACCACAACATATTTGTTACGTACCCCATTGGCATCATATAGGAATGCGAAATTGTCGCTGCCGTATTGGATTGGCTGCGTGATATTTCCGGTTTTGAAGTCGGAACAGCGCAATAACTGAGTGCTTTTTGTTTTGGTATTGTAAAAATAAGCTTGCAACGGACCTACAGGTAATTCGTTGATACCGATAGGAACATCTATAGATGGTTCGGGGCGATTCGATAAAAATATGATCCCTTTTCTGGATCCACCGCTTACAAACCAAGGCTGCATATCGTCCCAGGCGTCGTTGGTGATATTATTCATTCGGGAACCCCGAATGGTAAACTCGTAAAGATCAGACTGACTTCTTCTTATTGCTGAAAAAATAAGTTTTCTGTCATCTTCAGTAAAACTAATTCCCGTTAGGCGGTCGAAACGGCGGTCAGGAATAGTATAGTTCTCAATTCTGGCTTTTAGCGAATTGTAAATTCTTAATTTGGTTTTAGTGCCCTGGCGATAAAGGATCGCCAGTTTGTAGCCATTATTCGACCAAGCTAAAAGTGGATAGTCCGGATCCGGTAATTTTTCGTTATGGTTTTTCTGCCCGCCGCTTAAAATCACCGCTCTGGTTTGCTCATCTTTAGTCTTATGTAAATAGACATTGTATTCTCCCTCTTTCCATACTACATACGCAACGTCACTTCCTTTTGGAGATACCCTTACACTACGCAGCACACTGTTATCGAGTGGAATCGGAATCTCTAATATTTGATAATTGCTATCAGCTACCTGGTGGATTAAGGAGTCGGCACTGTAAACCCGCTTATAATAATTGACGCAGGAATCATAAGTCTGTTTAGCGGTTTGACCCAAGGTTAGTTTAACCCCTTGGTTCAGACTGCTTTTTAATTCCATGGCATATAGCAGGTTTTTCATTGCGTTATCGCCATAAGTATCGGAAATATATTTCCAGAAGGCCTTACCAGCGATTTCAGGATTTATTTCTGCCAGTTCGTGAAAATTCTTTTCGGGATTTCCACCCACTAAATTCTTCCATTCGCTGTCGGTACGACTATCCCATCCATCCACCAAATAAGATACAAACCCTTCGGTAGTCCAGACTGGCAGATTTAGCAGAACGGCATTTTTAACCATCTCTCTGAAATTCTCCCCGAAGAGCATTCGCTGAAGAATGACCTTACTCATACCCGCGCGCAACTGCCGCCTTAAATCTGAATGAACGCCGGTAAAATATACGACTAACCGGTCTCCGGCCAAATCAACCGTCCCGGCAGGCACATCCTGAAATTGAGAATCGTCTTTTTTGCCAATATTGGTTTGACGGTATTCGTCGTAACTATTATAAAGGATTATCTTAAATCGATTAGGGAAAGTGCCCCCCATTTTTTGTTCAACGACAGTAATATCATTCTCCGCTTGTTCCGCAATGAATCTTGCCAATTCGCGCCCCGCAGCATCGTAGTGGTACACCCTAAAATGTTCGGTATCGAAAAATCGCCAGTCGAATTTCCGGTACTGCACCCGATTCTGACCATAGGTCTCCAGATAGGTCTGTGCGCTGGCAGCCGAAGCGATAAACAGCGAGATACCCGTACCTAATAGGAGGGAATATTTTTTTATGTAATTAGAGAATGGGTGGGTCATATCAGGCTGTAAATTTAACTACAATTATACATGTGTCTGACTTGCTTCGGATTTTATCAAAAAAATAACGCCAGACCATCCGGCTGGCATTTCGGGCATTGTTTTAGGGTGATTCCGATTGCAATCGATAAGTTTGCATTCTAAGTTAATAAAATTTTGGATTTAATATGCTTCAGATACATAGTTTTACTTTCAACCCCTTTCAGGAGAATACTTATTTGATTGTAGCCGAAGATAAACAATGCTGGATAGTGGATCCGGGTATGTTTAATGATATTGAGAGAAGGGAAGTGACCGGATTTTTACAAGAAAATGGTTTGCTGCTTAGAGGGATTATTAATACCCACACTCATATTGATCATATTTTAGGCGTGCCCTTTTTGATCGAACAGTATAATGTTCCATTTCAAATTCACCAGCTAGATGAGCCGGTATTAAAGAATGCCCCGGCTTCAGCGATGATGTTTGGGATGCCATTGGGTGATGTGCCGGTGCCGGATTCTTATATTCCTGAAAATCAGATACTAATGTTGGGGGCAGAACAGTTGCAGGTGTTTTTTACTCCGGGTCATTCTCCGGGTAGCATCAGCTTTTATTATGCTCCGGGAGGTTGGATTTTGAGTGGTGATGTTTTGTTTGCAGGTAGCATCGGAAGAACGGACCTGCCCGGTGGCGATTTTGATACCTTGATAGCCAGTATTAAGAATAACTTATTGCCACTGCCGGATGAAACTGTGGTTTATTCGGGTCACGGTCCGGCAACAACGATCGGTGCGGAAAGGCGTGATAATCCTTTTTTACAAGGGATTTGAGGTTGGAACTTTGCTTGCATAGAGGGATTTTGAAATTATTATTTCTCAGTCAGACGGCAGAATCGATTTTCTGACCATAACATAGTCCTATCTTTGCCGATAGCCTTGTGCAAAAAAGTTTATTATGAAAAGAACACCTCCATCAGGATCAGGTAAGAGCCGTCCGGAACGAAAATCAGAAAGCAGACCTCCCAGAGATGGTCGTGATGCAAAAGGCAAACCCCGTTTTGATGGCGAGGCGCGTTTCAAAAAAATGTATGGTTCCTCTAATTCGGGCGAACAAAGTGAAGAGAAAGGGGGAGCTCGCCCCGAAAGACCATCGAAAGCAAAGGGAGGATACGCATCTGACAGAAAGGTAGAACATAAAGGAGGATACCGTTCAAAAAATACCGGCGATTTTAGACCGGGAAGCAGGGATGAAGACAAGGGCGGATCTCGTCCGTCAAGACCTTATAAAGACAGAGATGCCGGTTTTTCTGATAGAAAATCAGGAGCAGGTTATCGTTCAAAAGGTGAAGGAGATTTCAGGCCGGGAAGCAGGGATGAAGACAAGGGCGGACCTCGTCCGTCAAGACCTTATAAAGACAGAGATGCCGGTTTTTCTGATAGAAAATCAGGTGGAAATTATCGTTCAAAGAGCACTGGCGATTACAGGCCGGGAAGCCGTGATGAAGATCGCAGCGGATCTCGTCCTTCGCGGTCTTATAAAGACAGGGACACATATTCTTCCGACAGAAAATCTGGAAGTCGGGGCGATTATCGATCTAAAGCGGAAAATGAAAATATTCAGGACGGATATGTGGAGAGAGGAACTGAGTTGCAACCTATGCCGCTGAACAAATATATCGCGCATAGCGGTGAGACCAGTAGGAGGGATGCTGCTACACTGGTAAAGCAGGGTAAAGTAAGGGTGAATGGCGAACTAATTTTGGATCCCGGTTATAAGGTTCAACCAACAGATGTGGTAAGCTTGGCCGGTAAGAAATTGCGCCTGGTGAAGCATTTGGCGTATGTACTATTAAACAAACCAAAGGGATATATCACCACCACCGACGATCCAAAAGGTCGTAAAACGGTTATGTCTCTAGTATCATTGCCCGGCGGGGAGCGCTTATTTCCGGTAGGTCGACTTGATAGGAATACTACTGGTTTGTTGTTGATGACCAACGACGGTGATTTGGCGCAGAAACTGTCGCACCCCAGTTTCAAAGTGAAAAAAGTCTATCAGGTAAGTCTGGATAAGCCTTTGACTAAAGCAGATTTTGAAAAGATACTGGAGGGGGTAGAATTGGAGGATGGGAAGGCACCCGTAGACGCACTGGCATATCTGGAAAGCAAGAACGAATTAGGTATAGAAATTCATAGCGGTAAGAATCGTATTGTTAGACGGATTTTTGAATCCTTGGGTTATAAGGTAGAGAAATTAGACAGAGTGATGTATGCTGGTTTGACTAAGAAAAATATCCCGCGAGGTCAATGGAGATTGCTTGCCGATAGAGAGATTATTTTGTTACGTCATTTCAAAAGTTAGGTTCGGAGATGCAATCCCGACTCATCACTGCTGATAGAATTCATAATGGAATACAATGGTTACCTGTTGATTCCACGTTGGAAATTGCAGATGACGGAACTATTGTTCGAATTCATCAGGATTCTTCGGTAAAAGCAAAGGCAATACATTATTCAGGGGTATTGCTACCGGCATTTGTGAATGTACACTGCCATCTGGAATTGTCACATCTGCATGGGGTAATTCCGAGAAATTCCGGGCTTGTTTCTTTTTTGCAACAGGTTACAAAGACGAGGGCAAGTTTTTCGGATTCACAAAAGAGAGAGGCGAGGCATAGCGCATTTAATGCGATGCGCGCGCGTGGCGTCGGTGCTGTCGGAGATGTTGCCAATACTACTGATTCGTTGGACTTACGTATCGAAGACAAGATGCATTTTTACAGTTTTGTCGAATGCATCGGTTTTACTGAAACTCGGGCTTCGGAACGATTTGAAACATCTAAACGCATCTTAGATCAGTATGAACAGCAGGAAGTGTACAAACATAAGTTGCAGCAATCGATCGTTGCACATGCACCCTATTCGGTATCTCCTACTTTGTTTCAATTGGTAGCCAACAATGAAAAAGCCGGGGTGCAGAGTATCCATAACCAGGAGACAGAGGCAGAAGATTTATTCTATCGAAATAAATCGGGTGAAATAAATATACTTCTGGATGCCCTCGGCATTGACCATAGTTTTTTTAAACCATCAGGATGGAGCTCGATTCAAACTTATGGCAGAAATTATCCGGAAACAACCCAGATAATTTTCGTCCATAATACATTTACCGATGTGAAAGATCTCCGGTTTGTACGCGACCGATTCGAACGGCGATATTGGTGCTTATGTCCGAATGCAAATTTGTACATAGAGAATCGGTTACCTGATGTGGCTATGCTCAGCAAGGAAGATACGGAACGGATCTGTATCGGTACGGATAGTTTGGCTTCCAATGATACACTTTGTGTTTATACCGAACTCAAAACATTAAAGGAGCATTTCCCGTTTCTACCTTGGGAAATGCTGTTTCGTTGGGGTACTTCAAATGGAGCTGCCGCCCTTAATATGCCGGAGATAGGCAAACTAGAGCCGGGGGGCCGAACGGGAATCATTCAACTGACCGGAGATGCTGAAATCAATTGGATTATAGAATAAGATGCTGGAATTTATCGATTCGATTAATCCCATTCGTATTCCGAATTAACCCTTTTGTTGATTCTAGACACCAAGAGATAGCTCGCCGGACAGTATTCGATATTGGTTATTAACATATCGTTGTACAGATCGAACGGCCTTTTATGATGATGCGGAAACTCTGAGCAGTCACGCGGGCGCCACTCATAGACCGTACACATATTGGTAGTGGTGTCGAGAAACTGACAAGGGGTTGTTTTATTGACCCAATCACCAGATTCTTCTTCCTTATAAAGCCAACGCTCGCGAAACTCTCGAGGCGAAATTCCCAGATGATCAGCCGTGCGCTTAATGTCAGACCGTGTCCAGGTAGGAGTCATGGTTTTACAGCAGTTGGCACAGGTTAAGCAGGAGACATCCTGCCAAACTTTACTGTTTTCTTCTGTTACTAATGTGTCCAGATCATCAGGTACTTTTTCGTCCAGTCTTTTCAGAAAAGTAATGAGATTTTTTTTGTTGCGGACCAGTTTTCGTCTGAATTGTTGCAGATCCATATGGGGTAAAGTTACAAAAGAAATGAGGTAATCATTTTAGCGATGCAATGTGGAATGCATTATCGGGTAAGATAAGCAATTCAGCAGGTATATTAATAAAATGGCGCAGTAACACGTGAATTCCAACGAGTTTCGTAATGTTGCTGTCTATTAATAGGATTTAACCCCCATTTCTATGAAGCATTCTTACCTTATTGTGCCGATCTCGGCTTTAATTGCTTTTTTGTCTTTCTCGGGAAGTTCGTCCGGACCAGCCGCCGATGGGCGTGGAGATAATACCGGACGGCGTAGTGCGGCATTAACTTGTGGTGCCACAGGTTGTCATGGCTCCGGTTCGCCCGATATTACGCTCAATGCCAGCTTGATCGATAAGTCGACCGGCGAGCCTATTACAGGAGGTTATGTGCCCGGCAGAGCATATGAAGTGTTGATTGAAGCAACCAATGACCTAAATACTTTCAACAGATTTGGGTTCCAGGCGGTAATGGTTAATTCAGGCAATGCGCAGGCAGGCGATTTTGTTTCTTCCACTTTATCCCCTGATTATCAAATTTCTACTTCCGCAGGTGTCAAAATCGTTGAGCATCGCCGCACGTTGGTGGCTGCCACCAAAGACGATATCAATATGAGCTTTGATTGGGAAGCACCATCTTCTGGTACAGGAGCAGTCACTCTTTGGGCTATAGTGAATATAGTTAATGGTAACAGAATGAGCGATGGTGCGGATCGATCCAATATGCCATTCTCAATTACCTTCAACGAAGAAGTAACGAGCGCTGTTCAATCGATCGCGCATCGCGATGCCGAGCCCAGATTATTTCCTAATCCTGCTCATGGTTTGGTGCAACTGGATTTAGAGCAACCGCTTTCGGGCAGTTATTCGGTTGTGGTGTATCAGTTAACCGGTGCGGTAGTTCATAGGGAACAATGGATACCTCATGCCTCCGGTTCTTTGCGTATCAATACTTCAGGCTGGCAGAAAGGAATGTATTACATTCAACTGGCACATGAAGCCGGTGGTTATAAGTCGGTGCAGCTTTTGATGGTGAATTAAATTTGATTGTGAAAGTATAGTGCAAAATGTAACTTAGCCAGAAGAAATTCTGGCTTTGTTGTAATCAATATGTTCGCACCGAATGGCTCCGGAATAGCAAATACAAATTGGATTTTGATAGGGGCGGGATGCTTCTCTGAAAATATTATTTTGCTGCATAACTGATGCGAAAAAGAAATTCACCATTATGAATTCGAGGATAGATCGGAAAAAGTTTGACGAGCGCTACCAAAAGTTGAATGAGAATCAGCGGGAAGCTGTCAATATTACCTACGGACCTGCCATGGTGATTGCGGGACCCGGTACGGGTAAAACAGAGGTGTTGTCCATGAGAATCGCCAACCTATTGTTGAGTGAGATACAGGTGAATGCCAATGAAATTTTATGTCTCACTTTTACTGATGAGGCAACAGTCGCCATGCGGAGGAGGTTGCTCGAAATCATCGGCGAAGACGCGCACAGGATCCACATCTTTACCTTTCACGCTTTTTGCAATCAGATCATTCAATATTTTCCTGAGTATTTCGGGATGCGGGATTTAAGTCCCATCACTGATTTGGAGCGAATGGACCTGGTATATCATTTAATAGACGAACTGCCCGAGGGTCATTTACTGAGGCGTTTAAAGGGTAATATCTACTACGATGCCAAGTATTTGATTTCTTTATTTAACCTCATGAAATCTGAGGATTGGAGTCATGAATTGATATCGGAGCAAATTGATTCGTATTTGAATGATCTACCGAATAGGGAAGAGTTTCAATATAAGCGTGCCAATTCTAAGAAGGGTATTAAAGTAGGTGATCTGAAGGAGGAGGACATAAGAAAGGAGACGGAGAGAATGGAGCGGACAAGAGCCGCGGCGCAATTGTTTCCCGAATATCAGCGCCGAATGGAAGCCGCCGGTCGCTATGATTTTAGCGATATGATTTTGTGGGTGATCAAGGCGTTTAAGGAGCATTCGGATCTGCTAAGGATACAGCAAGAGCGTTTTCAGTTTATACTGGTAGATGAATTTCAGGATACCAGTGGTGCGCAGTATGAGATTTTGACCTTGCTGGCAGATTATTGGGAGGATCCCAATATATTTATTGTAGGTGACGATGATCAATCGGTGTTTGAATTTCAGGGAGCGCGAATAGAGAATATCGTAGATTTTTTTAACCGCTACAGTACGTCCATTCAACCGGTGGTTCTTAAAGAGAACTACCGTTCTACACAGGCGATTTTGGATAAGGCTACACAGTCGATCGAAAACAACCAAACCCGGTTGGTTAAGGTCTTGAAGCAGATTCTGCCAGAAGAATATAAGCTGGAGAAAGATTTGATTGCATCGCATCCGAGGTTCAAAACCGAGGACGCCGTGCAGCCTGTTGTAAGAGTTTGCTACAACGCCATGCATGAGGAGGCATATGTTGTAGAGGAGATAGAAGCATTGCGTAAAAAGGGGGTCGACCTCAGCGATGTTGCGGTGTTGTACGCGCAACATCGACAAGCTTCTAACATCATCGCGCAGTTAGAGAAAAAAGGAATACCCTACTGGGTTAAAAGACCGGTAAACATTTTGGACATACCGTTTATTCAGCAGTTACTTCAACTACTCCGATATATTGAGCAGGAACTGACTCGTCCGTTTAGCGGGGAGGCGCAGCTGTTTCGATTGATGCATGCTCCGTTTTTGGGGATATCTGCTCTGGATATCGCAAGTTTGAGCATCTACTTGCAAAGTAAGGAGCGCAAGCATGTTTATTGGAGGTATTTGCTTCAGGATGTGTTGTATCTGGAATCGATGGGGTTGTTATCGACACCCGCAATTCGAAAACTGGGAGCAAATATCGAACAGTGGATAAAAAATGCCGATTCACTTACCATGCCCATGCTGTTGGAGAAAATCGTTTACGATGGCGGATTACTTTCCTATATCATGCAGCGCGAAGATCAGATATGGGAGATGCAGGTGCTGCATAGTTTTTTTGAGTTTGTCAGAGAAGAATGCATCAAGCGGCCGCGTATGAAGATCGGGGAGTTGTTAGAGATAGCCGAACAGATGGATCGGGAACAAATTCCGCTGGGTATTCAGAAAGTGGTAAAGCAAGATAACGGAGTGCGGTTTTATACTGCTTTTGCGGCGAAGGGGCATGAGTTTGAACATGTGTTTTTGATCGGACTGAATAAGAATTTTTGGGAGGGGAAATCGGGTGGCCAGCGTGGATTTTCACTGCCTGATACACTGACCGGGAGTTCTTCGACGGAGACAGGGCAAAGCAATAGCGAAGAAGTAGCTCGACGTTTGTTTTATGTGGCGGTCACCAGGGCAAAGAAATATTTATACATGTCTTATGCTCAGATGGATAACAAGGATAAGGTTTTAGAGCCTTCCCAGTTTGTGGATGAGGTGAGTGCCGAGCATGAAAGGGAGCAGTTGGCTTTAACCGATAAAAATTTACTGCCCCATTTGGTAACTTCACTGGAGCCGGCTCCTAAAGTGCAAGTAACACTCGCGAAAAGAGAGCTGATTGACCGGCGACTTGAGAGTTTTGCGCTGAGTGTATCAGCCATGAATAAGTATTTGAATTGTCCGCTCTCTTTTTATTACGAATATATACTGCGAGTACCGGCGGCAAAATCCGATGCCATGGCGTTTGGGACTGCAATACACTATGCGCTGGAACAATTGTTTAAAAAGATGCAAGCTCATCATTTAAAGATGTTCCCACGGAAAGATGAATTGGTGAGTTGGTTTCAATATGCAATGAGGCGTGAGGAGAGTGCTTTTACAGAACAGCAGTATGAACGTCGCAGAGAGTTGGGTGTGCAGTTGCTGAGTGATTATTATAATGAGTATTTGGGGATGTTTAATAAGACTACCCTGACTGAATTAAATATATCTAATGTAGTTGTAGAAGGCGTGCCTATCAAAGGGAAATTGGATAAGCTGGAGTTTACAGGTAATGAATGTGTGGTAGTGGATTATAAAACCGGAGATCCCGACTTTTCCGGGCGCAAGCAATTGTACGGACCCTCCCCGGAGTCGCCGAATGGTGGTGACTATTGGCGGCAGATGGTATTTTATAAAATATTACTGGAAGTTTTCCCTCCGGCAAGGACTTGGAAAATGACTGCCGGAATGTTTGATTTCATTGAGAAAAACAAAAAAGGGGAATTTGTCAGATTTCTCGTGCCGATTGATGAAGACAGTGTAAGGACGGTGAAGCAGCAGATAAAGGAAGTGTATGAGAAGATAATGGCACGCGAGTTTCATACCGGTTGTGGCGACAAGGATTGTTACTGGTGTAGTTTTGCTAATCAGTTTGAATTAAATCAACGCGCAGGAGAAACCCAGAATCACGAGGCCGATGCGGTAGTCGATTTTTAGGTTACCGAGAGCTGATCGATTGCTTTAGCAAGATGACGATCTTTTTCGGTTATTATCTTTCCGGCGCTATGTGTAGACAACCAAAGTTCCAGAATATTCCATTCTAACTTAATTGTTGGATGGTGATTGAATTTTTCTGAGAGCATGGCTATTTGCGTCAGAAAGACAAAAGCAGTTGAGAAGTCCTGGAATTGAAATCTTCGATACATCTGGTTATCGATTTCTTGCCACATGGTTTACATTTTTAAGAATGGTATTATAATCGCGCCAACCAATTTTTAAGAATTGGTTGGTATTGTTGGAAAACTTCGATGGGAAAGTAGTTGGATGTATTGGATTTTGGCACTTGTTCAAATGCATTAACTAGAGAAATTTTGCGTTGATGGACATAAGTAAACAGACCTTGTTTCGCTAAGTATTTCGCTAGATATAGCTGTTCGGTTTGCCCCGGTGTTGGAATTAGAATCCCCTTTTTATTAAACGCTATTAAGTCCATAATAGTAGAATAGCCACTTCGTGAAACAACACAGGTGGCATTTTCCATTATCGGCTGCAGTTCCTGAGGTGTGAGTCGCTTATGCCAGCTGACATGCTCAGGGATATTGCGTGGTGGTGGTGCTTCATTTGATCCTTCCACGAATACAATCTTACCCTGAAACCGGAGTGTTTGTTTCCAAAGCATCTCAGACAGAATTGATCGTTGCGGTTCCGGACCAGACAATAGAATAAGCAGATATTCATTTTTTGGACGTGATTCGACAGGCTGGTATGGAGATAGCAGGCCTATATACTTGGTGTTCACCGGCAGAACCGACGGGTGTCCAAGAGTACCTGAAAGGTTCTTAGTGTCGGCCACATCAGGTACCCAAACCTCGTCAAAATTTTTAAAAACCCGGTAATGAAGTCGCCTCAGGTATTGGTCGGCGATTTGTCCCATCCCTGTCTGCACTTGCAGTTGATGGGAAATGATAATAGATGGTATTTGAGGATGGTAGATACCATAACGGTTATCGGAGATAATTCCGTCTACGGGTTCCTGCGCCATTTTTTGCCGGAGCCACGATTGCTCGGATTTGATTACCTGGATTAGTTTGGGAACCTGACTGATGATTGCGGGTATCATGGTGCTACCTCTGCGACTATATTTTACGTTATAACCATCGAGTTGCCAGGTAGTAATATTGGGGAAAATTTTCCCTAAGAATAATTGTTGAGAATTATTTCCGGCTACAATGACCTCGTGGCCTTGATCCGTCAGAAAACGAATCAGGGGGATGCACCTTGTGAGATGACCCATGCCCCAGTCGAGCGGTGCAATCAATATTCGCTTAGGTTTAGCTGTTCCCAATAATTCTTATTTTTACAAAAGTAACGGTTTTGCTATGGGCCAAAGAACACGACGTATTATTCAAATTTCAGTTATGTTATGTGCAATTGCAATTTTGGCACAAAGTTGTACTGTATTTAAGGATTGCGGTTGTAGTAATGATATAAATCGTACTTATAAGCCACCGCGAAATTTACGTTAAATACTTTCTTATGCTGAGTGGTCAAGATCAGAATAAAGTCTGGATGCAATATCTGAATGGAATTGTAGCCACAGATTTATATTCGGCGGTTTTTCTATCGTCTTGGCTGCGACATTCGATACTGACGCGAGAGTACACCAATTTTCTAGAGGTGGTGGATATTCAGAAATATCGGGTGATACGCAGAAATCCGGATGTGCTGATCGCAATTCGTAATCGATCATCCATTCCATTTGTATTTGTGATAGGGCGCAACTGATCTATTACGGCCAGGCAGGTGAGCGAATGTAGCGAGCGCATTCATTTACGCTCGCAAGATAGGGTTATTTTTTTCTAATATTATTTCAAGTTTCAAATCGACAATTCAGTCTGGGGATCAATCAAGAAGGTGACATTTAGCTATAAAAGATCTGATAAAACCAATTGCGAAAGGTAAACATCAGAATTTTAAAAGAATAAAAAATTTACCTTTGCTCATCCATTATCATTGGCGTCCTATGGTTAGACAATTTCAACTATATTTTATTGTATCAGCAGTCGTTTTATTCATTGCTTCATGTAGTTCTCCTAAAAAGGTGATTTACTTTAAAGACAATGTTGCAAATGATGATACTGTCGTTACATTACAATCCTTATCGCCAATTCCGGAAATAAGAATTCAGCCCGATGATATAATCTCGATAAATGTTACCAGTATCAGTAGTATCAGCGAACAGAACCCCGATCCGGTAAATATATTTAATGAGGGTGGAACACGGTATCCTCTGACGCCTTTGGCCGGATCAGTGAGTGGTTCCGGGGTACATACCTCAGGTTATCTGGTAGATATGAACGGTGAGATTGATTTTCCGGTTTTGGGTAAAATAAAGTTGGCAGGTCTGACTATCCGAGAGACTAAGGAAGTGCTTAGCAAACGTTTACGTGATTATGTTAAGGAACCGGTAGTGGAGGCACGAATTATCAATTACAGAGTGACTATTTTGGGAGAGGTCGGTCGTCCCGGTCCGGTTATCGCTCCAAATCATAAACTTAATATTATCGAAGCAATTGCCGCTGCCGGCGAGATTCCCGTTACAGGCCGCAAGGATAACGTATTGGTGATCCGTCAGAATGGGGGTCAGCGCGAGTTCGCGCGATTGAATTTGAATAGTAAAGATGTATTTAAGGATCCATATTTCAATCTGATGCAGAACGATATCGTTTACGTGGAGCCCTCTCGGATCAGAAGACAAGAATCGAATGAATTCCTTCGGTTTTACCTTCCTGCAATTGCCAGTTTGTTGACAACCGCTTTGGGTGTTTACGGAATTGTTCAACTAACAAAATAATTTTTCAGAAACGATAGTCAGGTATGGAATCCAACCCGTTGCCCAACAAGATTAGCAATCAGTTAAATATTAATTTTGATTTTCGAAGGTTATTAGCCTCGTTTTTAGCGAACTGGTATTGGTTCCTGATTAGCCTCCTCGTGTTTACCGGTGGAGGCTATCTCTATTTGAGATATGCCACGCCTGTATACCTGATCAAAAGTTCTCTCATGCTTGAAGTGGGAGGTGGAGAGAACGCTGGCAAGAGCGTATTGAGCGATATTGGTATCAAAAAGGACGATGTTAATATTTACAATGAAATCTTTATTCTACGTTCTCAGGACTTGGTAAGTGAGGTGATCGATTCCTTGGATTTGAACATTCATTACTGGGTTAAGGGTCGTATCAAGGAAAACGAGATATTTGGTGAAGCTCCGATACGGATGGTTTTTGACTCTGCCGGTTATCGTGCCAGTTATCCGGTTGAATTGATTTTACGGCAAGTTGTAGAAGGACAGTTTGAACTCGGCGAGGGCGATCGCGAAACCAGAATCGTGTCGGATGCATGGGTGGAACGTCCATATGGTAGATTTAAGATCGTATATTCAGGAGGGAATGAAGGGTATTTGGGCAATGAGATCAAAATTCAGGTAGATCCCATTATGGCTACAGTTCAGGATTTTGTCTCTCGGCTTGCGATACATATGAGTGACGGAAGAACGAGCATGTTGGATCTTCAGTACAAAGACATTCTTCCAGAGAGGGGGGTAATATTTTTAAAAACCCTGATCCGGTTTTATCATCGGAAAGAGCTGCAGAATATCAACCGTTTCGCAGAAAGAACACGAGAGTTTATCAGTCAGCGACAAGCTGATCTAATGGGCGATATCCGGAATGTGGATAGCAAGGTGGAGAACATCAAGATTAGTCACGGCTTGGTAGATGTATCATCACAGGCGGGAGCGTACGTAAGCGGTAAGTCTCAGTCGGAACAACAGTTGGAAGATATTATCGGAAAGAAGCAGGCGATCGCCTATCTGAAACAGTCTATTCAGGAACAACAAAGTGGCAGACATCAAATCTTGGCGGGCATTGGTATTGATGACCCTGTGGTGATCGGTCTGGTTACACAGTATAATGGGCTGGTTCAGAAATTAGAGGCCAGAGATTTACCTCCTTCGAATCCTGTTCGTATTCAAGCAGAAAGTGAAATTGCCAATTTGAGAAAGCGTATTCTGGATGCTTCAGATAAGGTGTTGGCATCACTGGATATTGCACAGCGCAACGCGGCAAGATCAGCTTCTGAATATTCAAGTCTCATTCGTACGGTGCCATCAATCGATCGCACAATTACGGACGTGAAACGGGAATACGATGTGTTACAGAGCATGTACCTGATGCTTTATCAGAAGGGGGTCGAGAATGAAATAGCTTTGTACGCAGCGTCTAATAAATCAAAAGAAGTAGTAGCTCCTTACCATTCAGGCACTCCGGTTACCCCTGTTCCTAACAATATATATACTTTAGTTATTATACTAGGATTGGCTATTCCTGCATTGATAATGACCTCCCGAGAACTGCTTAATAATAAGATAGCCAATGAAAGGGAAATCGAACAGCTTACTACCTTGCCGGTAATAGGCTCGATTGCCAAATCTAAGGGTAATTCAGATATCGTTATTGGGGAAAGAATTCGTACCGGTATTGCCGAGCAGTTTAGATTGGTGCGGGCAAATCTTGAGTTCATCAACGCCGGTCAAAAAAATAATGTAATATCGATCACCTCCAGCATGAGTGGTGAGGGTAAGACTTTTATTTCCATCAATCTTGCACTTACACTGGCATTGGCCGGGAAGCGGGTGGTAGTGATGGAATTCGATTTACGTAAGCCCAAGATTTCAGAACGACTCAATTTAGGAACGGAAGGTGGTATCAGTGCTTATTTGGCCGGAATAGCGGGGACCAATCAAGTTATTAAGCCATCAGGTTTACACCCCAATCTCTTTGTTGCCAACTGCGGACCTGTTCCACCCAATCCGGGAGAGCTATTGATTTTACCAAAGACCGAAGCACTAATAACGGAACTCCAGTCATTGTTCGATATGGTCATCATTGATACGGCCCCGATCGGAATGGTGTCCGATGCACTTGTTTTATCTAAATATGCCTCGGTCAACCTGTTCGTTACCCGTCAGGCATATACAGCTAAGGAGCAGGTAAGAATGTTGGACAGAATTTTCCACGAGGGGAAAGTGAAGAACGCCGCTATCGTATTTAATGGGGTCGACTACCACCAGAAATATGGTTATGGGTACGGCTATGGTTACGGTTATGGATACGGTTATGGATACGGTGGCCAGGGATATTACGATGAGGAGGACAAAAAGAAAGGCTTATTCGCAAGATTGAAAAGTAAAGGCAAAGCCTGATTTCCGAATTAGTTAAGCGAAACATTTTAATTTTTACACTCTGACAAGGAGATGGGAGCTCTTTTTCAAATGTTCAAAATAGTTGATACTGTTTTTGGTACTTCATTAAAAACCTTTTCTCGGGAAATGCTTGTTATATTTGCATGGCTTTTAACTAAACCAGTCATGTACTTACCATGTGACTGAGATGGCGTAGCTATGCAAGTTGAACTATATGAGCCGAAATTGGTATGCGATTTATACCCGACCTCGTTGGGAGAAAAAGACAGATCGGCTGTTGCATGAGCGCGGTGTGCTTTCCTATTGTCCCTTGCATAAATCCAGAAGACGTTGGAGCGATAGAGTAAAACTTGTTGAAATACCCTTGTTTACATCTTACGTTTTTGTTTGCATAGATGAAGCTGAGATGAATTCGGTGAGAACGACTCCCGGGGTATTGAATTTTGTTTACTGGAATGGAAAACCCGCAGTGATACCGGTAGAGGAAATCCAGTCGATCAAGCGGTTTTTGGATGCTTTCGACGATGTTGAGTTGGTTCGGGCCGACTTAGTGCCGGGCGATCAGGTCGCCGTCGCAACTGGTCCGTTCGCAGATCGACAAGCTCAGGTATTGGAAGTAGGAAAGAAAAAGGTGAAGTTGCGTATAGATAGCTTGGGTTATGAAATCCTGGCCTATCTGGATCGCGCTAAGGTGCAAAAAGTAGAGGAAGCTCCACGCGCAGGATTTGCCAATATTGAGTAAATCGAATAGCGTTGACGAGAAAGTATAAGATGGAAAAAAGAATGGTTAACGAAAATATTACTGCAAACATACCGGAGAGAGAATCGGAATGGACTGAAGTTATCCACCCAGAACATAAATTGTTCGATCTTAAACTGCGAGATGTTTGGAAATATCGTGACCTGCTCCTTCTGTTGGTTCGGCGCGATTTTGTAGCCACATACAAGCAGACAATTTTAGGACCAATTTGGTTTTTTCTTCAGCCAATCCTTACTACCCTTACATTCACCCTGATATTTGGAAGAATCGCAGGATTGAGTACCGATGGGCTCCCCATGATGTTGTTTTATCTGGCAGGTATCACCATGTGGAACTATTTCGCTGAGTGTCTGAATCGAACCGCAACTGTGTTTAAAGATAACGCCACGGTGTTCGGAAAAGTGTACTTCCCTCGTTTGGTAATGCCGCTGTCCATAATCGTAAGCAATTTGATAAAACTGGGTATCCAGTTTTTACTTTTCCTCTGTTTTTGGGGCTATTATCTCTTTACAGGCGCAAATGTGCAACCAAATGCGGTCATTATGATGTTTCCCCTATTGGTCATTATGATGGGGGGGCTTGGATTGGGATTCGGAATGATTATCTCGGCAATGACAACCAAATATAGAGATCTGGTTTTCTTACTGACTTTCGGTGTGCAGTTATTAATGTACGCCACCCCGGTTATCTATCCATTATCCTCCATCGGAGCGAAATATCAGTGGCTGATACTCGCAAATCCCATGTCATCAATAATTGAAACATTCAGATATGGTTTTCTGGGGACAGGTAGTTTCAATTGGAACAGCCTGCTTTATAGCGGAGGATTTACACTAGTTGTGATGGTTATGGGAACGATCGTTTTCAATCGGGTGGAGAAGAGTTTTATGGACACTGTTTAAGCACATTGTTAACCGGTTGTAGTTCTACCGGTAAAAGTTGCAGCGAAGTATGAGCGATATCGCAATAAAAGTTGAGAATTTAGGCAAACTATACCGTCTGGGTGAAGTAGGCACAGGTACGCTGAGCCATGATTTGAACCGATGGTTTGCAAAAATGCGCGGCAAGGAAGATCCGTTTTCCCGAGTAGGAGAAAAAAATGATCGGACTCAAAAGGGGGATAGCGATTATGTCTGGGCATTGCAAAATGTGAATTTTGAAGTGAAGCAGGGTGAGGTATTGGGTATTATCGGACGAAACGGAGCCGGTAAAAGTACCTTGCTTAAGTTACTGAGTAAGGTGACTAAACCCACTACCGGGCAAATGAAGATAAGGGGGCGTATCGCAAGTCTGCTCGAAGTGGGAACCGGATTTCATCCTGAAATGACCGGAAGGGAGAATATCTTTCTCAATGGCGCCATCCTCGGTATGACACGCAGAGAGATCCGCGCTAAATTCGATGAGATCGTTGACTTCGCCGGAGTTGAAAGATATGTGGACACCCCGGTAAAGAGATATAGTAGCGGGATGTACGTCAGACTCGCATTTGCAGTAGCTGCCTTTCTCGAACCCGAGATTCTGATTATCGATGAAGTATTGGCAGTAGGCGACGCGGAATTCCAAAGGAAATGCCTTGGGAGAATGAAAGATGTGAGTGTGAACGATGGGAGAACAGTATTGTTTGTAAGTCATAACATGACTTCAGTGATTTCCTTGTGTACACAAGCTATCCTGATGGAACAGGGTACTATCGCGGCCGGTGGCGCTGTAGAACATATCGTACAGGAATACTTCCGCAACAATAGTAATGAAACGGGATTGATCGATTCCGTGCATAGAAATGGTAACGGAAAAGCAATGGTTACCAGCGTAGAATTCGGTAGTATTCATAACGACGGTTCAAAATCACCAACATTAATTGCCGGACTCAAATCCTATTTTAAGTTTAATATAAAAACCGATGATCCTTCGCTTCTAAAGAGGGGAAGGTTGGATTTCAGAATTGATAGCTTACAGGGAACACGATTGCTCTGGTTTACAACTGAAGTTCAGGAAGATTTTCAAATCGAAGGTGATTCGATCGTTTTTGAACTGCCCAGATTGCCTTTGATTCATGGGAAGTATATTCTGACTACCTATCTGGAGATAGATAATGAGGTGGCCGACTGGATCCAACATGGAATCTTTTTGGATGTACAGGAAGGGCCGTTATACAAACGTGTCAACCAACTGACGCCCAACCAGGCACAGATTTATATTGAATACACAGTTAAATAAATAGTAGAACGGCTACTGATGAATTGGATATCAAAACATTTTTCGCTATCAAGAGCAAACTCCAAATTGGAGGAGTTGAACAGGCGAATCGACCAACTCGACCGAAAGGAAGTCGAATCATTGGCAGCAGTTCAACTCGCCCAAAGTTTTACTTTTTCCAATTTCATACCCAGTACCAACTGGAGTATCAGCGCTTCGACTATCTTGCATATTCTGAATGAAATAATCATCAACAGAAGGAATACTATAATCGAGTTTGGAGCCGGATTGTCAACCTTGTACATAGCAGCTCTGGCAAAGAAAAATAATATTCCGCTCACCCTAGTCTCCGTTGATCACTCTCCGGAATGGGTGCAGATAGTGAAGGAAACGCTGTCGAAAGAGGGACTCGATGGCATCGTGCATTTTGTTACTACCGATCTGGAGAATAATCGGTTTTGTACAGAGCGAAGCTGCCATTGGTATCAACCTGAAGGAATTCTCAGAAATCTGAGTCAACAGCAGTTCGATCTGGTAATCGTAGACGGACCGCCGGCAGGAAAAGCACCTATCCGTTTGTCGAGATATGGGGCACTTCCTTTCTTGATGGAAAACAATTTGCTCCACCCGGCAGTGGCAGTAATACTTGATGATACCACCCGGGAGGGAGAAAATGAAATTGCTGAACGTTGGTGCAAGGAGTTTAAATTTAAAAAGCAAAAACTAAACGGACATAGTATTCTGTTTAAAGAGGAACGGTTTAGTACAATACCCTTGTGCTTCCGATAAGACAAACATACCTGGAGAGAGGAATGAGTCAACCACTTATATCGATAGTAACACCTATTTACAATCGTGAATCACTGATAGCAGAAACCATTCGATCGGTTAAAGAACAAACCTATCCGAATTGGGAAATGTTGATCGTTGATGACGGGAGTACGGATAATTCATGGGACTTAATCAGCGAGTTCAGTGCACAAGATCCAAGAATCAAGTGTTTCCGACGCGACCGATTGCCCAAAAATGCAAACACCTGTCGTAACATAGGGGTGCAGCATTCTAAAGGAGATTTTCTGTTGTTTTTAGACAGCGATGACAAGCTTATCCCAAATACATTGGAGCAAAGACTTGTTGTGGCACAGGCGCATCCGGAATTAGATTTCTGGCTATTTCACTACAGTTATTTTTCAAATGAAGAAGTAAAACAACCGGAGATGGCTCCTCCATTAGATTTGGATCAGGCGTACAATCAGCTGCTGCAGGGGAAGTGGTGTTATAACATCACCTCGATGTTTCTGAGAAGGACAACCTTTGAAGCAAATGGTCGATTCGATGAGCAGTTTAACCGGTTTCAGGATCCGGATTTCTACCTCCGCCTATATGCCAATAAGCAATTTAAGGGCAAGGCATTTCCCATAGTCGATGCGATTATCCGGGTCGATATTATGGATCATTATAAACGCACCGACAAATACTTGTCAAGCTATATCCTGGCGTACTCGCAATATATCGCTAAGCATTATCAATTGCTGGCAGGGCGCCCGGAAAAGAGGAAAATATTCGAACAAAGCATTCTGAATTTTTTCGACTATCACCTCCGATTTGTTCATCCAATCATATTGCTGAAACACTTCGATAAACAATATTGGAAGAACATTTTTAAATGGGGTGTCAACCTCAAAAAGGGTTCAGTTATTGCATTTTTTTATATTGTATATTTAGCGGTTCCTACACGATTGAAAATAACTTTGTGTCGTAAAATCTTAACCAAGTGGAATTAGTAAAGTCAATTTACTGGAAAATTATGGGATTGGCGGGAGTCACTCCCGAAAGGAAGAATTTGGAATTTCATAAAAGGAACCAAGCCGGATTGATCGCAAAATATTTTTCCGGAAATTCAGTAAGAAAATTGCAAATAGGAGCTCAGGCTAATTCCATAGCCGGCTGGCTCAATGTGGATATCAGTCCGAAGGAGCGCTCGGTATGCTTTATGGATGCTACTGTTACTTTTCCATTCGCTGACAGTAGTTTCGATTATGTTTTCTCTGAGCATATGATCGAACATATCAGCTTCGATGAAGCTGTATTTATGGTTAAGGAATGTTATCGAATTCTGCGACCTGGTGGTAAAATCCGCATTGCGACACCTAATCTGGATGTGCTGGCAGCAATACTTAACTCGCCGGACAACCCGGATTACGCCGAGTATATCAGTCATTACCATCAAAGATTCTTTCCGGAAAAGCCTTGCCATCCGGCATTTGTCATAAATAAATTGTTCTATAGCTTTCATCACCGATTTATTCATAACTTCGACACACTCAAGTATATCTTGGCAGAAGCGGGTTTTACATCGATGACCCGTTGCGAGGTGAGCCAAAGCCAGGATCCGGAATTGCGAAATCTGGAACAACACTGGAGAGAAATGGGCGAAGTGCCCAATCGGGTGGAAACTATTGTGATTGAAGCAGTAAAGTAGAAGATTTGATGAAGGTTTCTTTATTTATTCCTGTTTATAATACCGAACTTTTTATCGCGCAGACCATAGAATCTGTATTGGCGCAAACCTTTACCGACTATGAACTGATCATCGTCGACGACTGTTCTACCGATAGCTCGTACGAGATCTGTAAGTCATATGCAGACCGCGATCCCAGAATAAAATTGTATCGGAACGAGCAGAATCTGGGGATGATGCCCAATTGGAACAGGGGTATCAGTCTGGCAACCGGCAAATACTTCATGAAGCTGGATGCCGACGATCTGATTCATAAGGAATTTGTAGAACGCTCTTTTCGGATTTTGGAAGAAAAGGAACATGTCGGACTGGTATGCTGTCGTTACGTGAATATCGATGCCTCCGGAAATGTGACAGGTGATGAAAGCGATATTCCTCAATGGGCTTCTAACAAAGAATTCAATTACGGAGATCTGGTGCAAACAGGCCTCAATTTATTTCAGTATGCGGTCTGCAGACAAGGCATCGGTTTGATCCGAAAATCGCTGATTGATAAAGTGGGTGTGTATCTGACCATTCAGCCGGCGGATTCAGAATATTGGTTTCGGTTAGGTGCACATAGTACCTTTTACTGTATCGACGAATTGCTGTATTTCCATCGGGTTTGGTCGGGAAGCGATACGCAATCTACCATTAAAAATAATGCGGGTAAATTTGAGAAGAACATTTTCGATGCGCGGAATGCAATTTTCAATTATTACCATTCCATTGGTAAACTCAGCGAGACGCAGTATCGAAAGTTTATTAAAGAAAACCAGTTTGAGTATAATAAATACTTGCTTTCCGCTGCTTTCAAACAAGGGAAAGTCTCAGATGCTTGTCGCATTTTATGGACACAACTGAGTCAAGCTCCTGGGAAGACGGTGCAGTATTACACAAAAAGAATATTAAAATGATCAAAACTGCATTTTGCGTTTCCTATGACTGGCAGATGCTGAAACGATCACTGCCAAGAGTTTACAATGCATCGGATATAATTTGTCTGGGGCTTGATAAAGACAGACATACCTGGGCTTGTAATCCTTTTGAATTTGATGATAACGAGTTCTATGCATTCGTCAAACAAATCGACAAGGACAAAAAAATCATTATTTACGAGGATGATTTTTCATTGCCTGAATTGACAAGCAGGGAGAACTGTAATCGCCATCGCCATATGATGGCCGATAAAATGGGCGAAGGTGGATGGCATATCCAAGTGGATGCAGATGAGTATTTTCTGGACTTTGACGGGTTTGTTGCCTATTTGAAGAAACTGGATGCCGCACCCAATCCGCAAAAAAAAGCAATCAATATTGCTTGTCCCTTTATTCCATTGATCAAAAAGACATCAGGAGGATATCTGTATGTCGATTTTAAAGACCGTTTACCGGAGATTATACCAATGGCTACCAATAAACCTGATTACCAGCGGGCCCGACAAAATGGACACTTCAATCATGTCAGTCCTTTTTATGTAATTCATGAAACCTGGGCTAGGAGTGAAGACGAACTCTGGTTTAAGATCAACAATTGGGGCCATGCTTCTGAAGAACTGGTGGAGAAGGAAAGAAGACTTAGCTACTTTACCTTGTGGAAATCTCTTGATAAATACAACTTCCAGTATATACGGGATTTTCATCCTGCGACTGCACCTACCTGGCCCGCATTGCAGTTTATTGAAGCAGCAAGTACAGATGAATTGCTGAATATTTTTCCGAAGCCGGATTTTCCATATAGCCCGTTCCAGCTGATGTTGAGAAACAATAGAAATGCAGCGAGAGTAAGAGCTCTTTGGAAAAAGTTAACCGACTAAGGAATGGGATTTTCAACTATGGATGTTTCTATAATCATAACCAATTATCATACTGCTCATTTTACCCCGGATGCTATCAATTCTATCAGGGCAAATGTGGAGGGACTGAAATATGAGATCATTCTCGTAGAAAACGGATCAGATGAGTTCAATGAAGAATTGATTCGGCAGTTCGGTTGGCAGGATGTAGTGAAATTAATCGTTACTGAAAAAAATTTGGGCTTCGCCGGCGGCAACAATCTGGGTATCCAATACGCAACCGGCAAGTATATTATCTTGCTCAACAGTGATACCATTTTGAAGGAGAATGTGGTTTTAAAAACATTCAAGCATATGGAATCGCATCCGGAAATCGGGGTGTTGTCGGCACGATTGATATTTCCCGACGGAAGCATCCAATGTGCCGCGCAACGTTTTCCATCAATAAAGTACAATCTTTACGAGCTATTCAGAATTCAGAAGATATTGCCGAAAAAGTCCGCCGGCAGAATATTGCTGGGTGCATTCTTCGATCATAGTGAAACCGTTGAGGCTGACTGGGTGTGGGGAACTTATTTTATGTTTCCCCGAAAAATATTGGAGCAGCTACCCGGTGGTAAATTGGACGATGAATTTGTAATGTATTGTGAGGATATCCAATGGTGTATGGATATCCGTCGGCTCGGATATAAAGTTTGTTTCTTTGCAGAGGGATCCATTGTGCATTTGATGGGCGGAAGCTCTAAGTCGAAAAAAGAAGTGAGCGCCGCCGGTAAGGAAAAGCTGATCAAGAAGCATCATCTGATGTTGCTGAAGAAGAATTATCCGGCCTGGAAAGTATTTTTAATTCGCCTGACCGACCGAATGCTGGGTAAGTAAATTTCAGCAATCGGGACAAGGGTAAAGAATATTCGTGTAGTGAAGTTAAGTGTCATCATTCCAACTTATAACGGTGCGCAAAAGATTATGAATGTCTTGAGGGCGCTGGAGCAACAGTCTTATCCTCCCGATGAAGTAATCGTGGTGATCGACGGTTCGACCGACAATACCCGAGCATTGTTGGATAGAAATAGTTTCAGGTTTCAGTCATTTCGAATAATCGAGCAGGAAAACGGAGGACGGGCGAAGGTTAGAAACAGAGGAGCGCAAGAGGCAAAGGGAGAATTATTGGTTTTTTTTGATGATGATATGCGGCCCGCACCGGATTGTTTATCCATCCATATCATGCACCATGAGCAATTTGCCGAAAGTATACTGACCGGTGCACAACTGGAGGAAAAGAGGAAAAACACCTCCGATTTTCAAAATTTCAAAGCCGATCTGAGTAATAAATGGTATCAGACCTATCTGAATGAGCCACATATTAAGACTGAGGAGCAGGTTTTTCTGACCGCCGCAAATTTTTCGATAGCAACTCATTTATTTAAATCGCTAGGGGGATTTGATGAGCGACTCACAGATGCCGAAGATTATGATTTCGGGCGGAGAGCATTTGCCGCCGGAATCCCCATGTATGTTAAACCGGAGGCACATGCATGGCACGACGATCCGATAAGTTGCCGGAAGTATATCGACCGACAAAAACAATATAAGGCTGCGCATCAATTGCTCCGGCAACTGAAACCAGACTTGTACCTTGAAAAAAATAAGTACTTACCACCCACACCTACCGGTTGGAAACTCAAATCGTTCAAGGTTTTTGCACATCCGGCATGGATTACAATGATCGATCGGCAAAGCTTTTTATTCTTGCCCAAAAAAATCAGGTACAAGTTATACGATATCGTAGTTACAGCTCATTCCTTGTTATCTTCAGATAAGAGTAGCAATTGAGACCACCGGGCCGATTCCCACCGTTTCGTAGATTTGTAACCTTTATTAAAATAAATTCTTGAACTAGAGCCAGGAGATCGGATTGATAAAGAAAATAACATATATTATATCTGATATAGATAAGGCTTTAGGTTTTGAGTGGATAGCTGAAGCGTTACCTGCTCAACGCTATGAGCAATCTTATATATTGTTGAACCCGGGGCCCACTACAATGGAGCGCTTTCTGCTGGATCGAGGTTTTCAGGTTGATCGGGTAGAGTGTCGGGGGAAGTCAGATTGGCTGAAGGCGATATGGAAGGTGTCGAAGCTGCTCCGTAAACACAAGCCGGATATCGTCCATTGTCAATTGATCCAGGCGAATATCGTGGGACTTACCGCCGCGAGAATTGCGGGGATCAAAAGAAGAATTTATACCCGGCATCATTCAGATTATCATCATCGCTATTTCCCTAAAGGGGTTTGGTTGGACCGTTATAGCAATGCACTGGCTACTGATATTGTTGCGCCCTCACAGGTGGTGAGGGAGATTCTGACAGAACAAGAAGGTGTGCCTGCTGCTAAGGTCTGTTTGATCCCTCATGGTTTCGATATGGCGTATTTTAGTGAAATTAGTGAGGAGAGAGTAGTTCGATTGCAGGATAAATATCAAACAGCCGGATACACACCTGTTGTCGGTGTCATCTCCCGGTTTACAAGTCTGAAAGGAATACAGTTTATAATTCCGGCGTTTAAAAAAATTTTAGAGCATTATCCTCAAGCATTACTGATGCTGTTTAATGCCAAAGGAGATGACGCCGCACAAATATTTAGTCAGTTATCTTCGCTGCCGGAGAACAGTTATCGCACTGTGCCGTTTGAGGAGGATTTGAGCGCAGTTTACAGGCTGTTCGACGTGTTTGTGCAGGCTTCGACCGACCGAAGTATTGAGGCCTTTGGGCAGACCTATGTGGAGGCGCTGGCCACAAGGACGCCTTCAGTGTTTACACTAGCCGGGATCGCCGGAGATTTTGTAAAGGACAATCAGAATGCATTAGTGGTACCTTTTAGTGATAGCGATGCTATATATGAGGCACTGATGAAATTGTTAAATGATGAGCAATTGCGGACGCGACTGAAGGAAGAGGGGTACCGAACGGTATCTGCTGTCTTCGGACTGGAGAATATGATAGCTAAATTAGATCGATTGTATGCAAGATGAACTGGTATCAGTGGTTATTCCATGTTATAATGGGGCTTCTTTTATTGGAGAGACTATTGAGTCTGTGCTCAATCAGCAATATGAGCAGTTGGAAATTATTGTTATCGATGATGGATCCACCGATCAGAGTAAGTCTGTGATCAATAAATTTCAGGATCCCAGGATTCTGTATTTTTATCAGGAAAATCAAGGAGTATCAGCCGCGAGGAACAAGGGACTCGAGAAAGCGAAAGGAGATTACATTGTATTCTTTGATGCCGACGATTTGATGAGCAGCGGCTTTATCCGTTCCAGAGTTAATGCACTAAAAGGAAACACTACCTATCAATTTGTCTGCGGACCGCTTCATACGTTTCCGGAAATCGTTCATTTAAAAGGTGCAGTCCGGGACATACCCAGGGAAGTGTTGCATTATCTGCCGGATTTCGGTACATGTCCGTCTAATTATCTGATAAGAACCTCTATACTCAAAGAGCATAATATCCGGTTCAATGAGTGCCTTTCCAGCACCGCCGACAGGTTTTTCTTTTTACAACTGGACAGAGTTGCCAAAGGGTTATACATCGAAGACGCGCCCCTGTTGTATCGAGTGTCGACAGCGAGTATGTCTAACAAGCTGACAATTAATCTTATTAATGACAACGAGGAGTTTTTAAATGAATTAGTAATCGCCCAACTTATTCCGGCTAATCTGAAAAAAGTGTTTTATTATAAAATATATTATATTTTGGGAATGGGTTATATTCGGACCGGAGCGTCTTTTAAAGGAATGTGGTATTTGATGAAAGCGTTATTAAATAATCCTGTGGCATTTCTAAAGAATATATCTGATCGAATTGATTCCAGAAAATTAGGGAACTCCCCTAAATAATGATGACATAGGTTACTTTTGTGTTCACAATCTCCTGATTATCCTTAGTTATGAATCGCCCTTATTTATCCATTGTCAGCCCAATATACAACGCAGAGAAAATTGCCGTCCGGCTGGTCAAAGAGATCACCCGGGTAGCTCAGGATATTACCGATGATTATGAGATCATTCTGGTTGAAGATGGTAGCCCAGACAAAAGCTGGAAGGTATTGCAGGAAATTTCTGCAGCAAATCCTAAGGTCAGGAGTATCAAACTGAGTAAGAACTTCGGTCAGCACTACGCAATCACAGCGGGTTTGGACTTTGCTGAGGGAGAGTGGACAGTGGTGATGGACTGCGATTTGCAGGACCGACCGGAGGAAATTCCGAGAATGTTGGCCTACGCGAAGGAAAAGGATGCTAAAATTGTACTTGGTCAGCGTAAGCTTCGCAATGATAGTAAGTTAAAAGTGTCGATGTCCAAATTGTTTTACGGCGTCTTGTCTTATCTTTCCGGCAGTCGTTGGGATCCTACTGTAGCGAATTTCGGACTTTATCATAGGGATGTGGTAAGTGCCATTAAGACACTTCGGGAACCAATCAGGTTTTTCCCTTCCATGGTGAAATGGGTGGGTTTCCATTGCGTTAAGATGGAGGTGAAGCACCAGGCTAGAGACGAGGGGAAATCGAATTATAATTTAAAAAAGCGCCTGAAACTGGCCTTAGATATTATTCTGGCCAATTCCGATAAGCCGCTTCGGATAATCGTAAAAGCCGGATTTTTGATTTCCTTTATTTCATCTTTAATCGGACTTTTCTATCTGATAAAATATTTTTCCGGTGGGATCCGTGTAATGGGTTATACCAGTTTGATGATTTCAATTTGGCTGATCAGCGGTATGACATTCGTAGTTTTGGGTATAATTGGATTGTATATCGGGAAGATTTTTGAATCGGTAAAACACAGACCGATCTATATTGTTGAAGAGAAGATAAATGTCTAGCATGCTGAAGCTCTATTTGATGGGGTTGAAAGGACTGCGTGTCCTGGAAAATATAGTATCCGAATTTGGATCCGAAGTAATTGCTGCGGTTGTATGTTCCCGAGATACCAGTATCCAAAAGGACTACTACGATGAGATGAGCGAACTTTGCAATAAGCACGGTATTTTATTTTATAATAGAAAGGAAGAGCAAGCAGTAAATTGTGATTATTCTGTGGCGATTGGATGGAGATGGCTGATTGCAGATTATCAGCGGTTGATTGTTTTTCACGATTCCATTTTGCCTGCTTACAGAGGATTCAATCCATTGGTAACCGCTCTTATTAAAGGGGATGATAAAATTGGCGTTACCGCTTTGTGGGCGAATGCTGCGTACGACGCAGGTGATATTATATTCCAGGCAGCAAGGGAAATCAGTTACCCGATAAAAATTGCAGATGCCATAGAATTGGTAACTACTTGCTACGTGGAATTAGCCTTGAGGGTTTGCGAGCACATCAAGTCGGGTCAGGTGCTACCGGCAAACCCACAGGATCATTCAGCTGCCAGCTATAGTATCTGGAGAGATAACGAAGATTATCGAATCAATTGGGATGATTCGGCGGATAATATCTGCAGATTTATTGATGCGGTTGGTTTTCCCTATAACGGCGCAGTGAGTTTCGTCGGCGATGAAGAGGTAAAGATATTGGATGCGATGGTAGTTGAAGATTTTCCGATTGTCAATCGTACAGCCGGCAAGGTTTTTCAATTAGGTGAAGATAATTCAGTGGATGTAATCTGTGGTAAGGGAATGCTCCGACTCACCACCATAAAGGACAAATCGGGGAATGATTTTAAATTAAAAAGTTTGCGTACAAGGTTTAAATAGTAGTCGGGTAAAATACCATGAAACAATTTCAGATTCCATTCAACAAGCCCTTTTTAACGGGTAACGAAACCAAATATATTCAGGAAGCAGTTGCCTCCGGTAAGATTTCCGGAGACGGCTTATTCACGAAGAAATGCCATGAATATTTTGAAACCAAATTCGGATTTAAAAAAGTTCTGTTGACAACATCCTGCACGGATGCCTTGGAAATGGCAGCCATTCTGCTCGATATTCAACCCGGCGACGAGGTGATTATCCCTTCATTTACCTTTGTCTCCACGGCAAACGCATTTGCACTTAGAGGTGCGACCATTGTATTTGCTGACAGCAATCAATTCAATCCGAATATGGATTGTGAAGGACTGGAATCATTAATAACAGAGCGAACCAAGGCAATCGTTCCGGTGCACTATGCCGGCATCAGCTGTGACATGGGTCGGTTGAAGCAACTGGCAGATAAATACAATCTGTATATTGTTGAAGATGCAGCTCAGGCTATAGATTCCTATTATACAGACAAGGATGGGAAGAGATATCCGCTGGGTAGTATAGGGCATCTCGCAGCGTTTTCATTTCACGAAACTAAGAATGTAATTTCCGGGGAAGGCGGAATGCTGGCGATCAACGACGAGCGTTTTAAAACCCGAGCGGAAATTATTCGCGAGAAGGGTACAAACAGAAGCGCATTCTTTAGAGGAGAAGTAGATAAATATGGTTGGGTAGATATCGGATCATCCTTCCTCCCCTCCGATGTTATTGCAGCATTTTTATATGCACAATTGGAGAATCTGGATACCATTCAACAAAAGAGAAAGAAAATCTGGGAGCAATACTGGGATGGATTTCAAGATGCTGCGAGAATGGGAAAGTTTAAGCTGCCACAGATCCCAGACTACGCAACCAATAACGGACATATGTTCTATCTCGTGATGAACGATCTGGAACAGCGTAATCACTACATTGAGGAATGCAAGAAGAGGAACATCCATTCTGTATTCCACTACATCTCACTGCATAAAAGTAGCTTTTATGCAGATAAGCACGACGGCAGAGAACTGCCGATGTCGGATCACTATACAGATTCACTGGTGAGATTGCCTTTTTACTACGATCTGACAGAACAAGAAATCGAGTATATTATTTCTTCTATTAATGCTATCTAATTTATGATCGACTTAGCGCTGATTCTTAATAGCTGGTTAGCGATATTATTACTTATCGGAGGATTTTATTCAATTGGCTATGTGGTAGGACTCAGCGCGAAAGCTCGGTTTGCCTCTATATGGCAGGCATCTTACGTGCGTGTGCTGCTAGGAATGGTAGTAACAATCGGACTCTACGCCAGTTTTAAAACGGGAGGGTGGACGATTATGTTACCCCTACCGGTGTTGGCGTGGATCGTCGCTCGAAATCAAAAGAGTAGTGATGTCGCAATTTCCTGGCCGGTCAAGCAGTTCGTCAAGGTAGGTGTTTTTGTTCTCCTGGCAATCCTAATATTTACTTGTTACTACGGGCTGCCGTTCATCCCCAGAGACGGTCAATATTTCTATCCTTTTAGTGATATACCCTTCTATGCCCGGATGGCAGAGTATCTGAACTATTTTGGAAATGAGAACATGAGGGTAGATTATCTCTATCCCGATCGTCATTCCATAGAGCCTTATCATTATGGGGATATCTGGTTGATCGCTTTTGTCAGCTTCCTCACCGGCATGAATTCGATTACCGCGGCTATAGTGGTGGCCAATCCTTTATTGGCGGTAGTCTTCACCTTGGGCGGATTGGCTTGTATCGACAGACTGTTTCCTGAAGGTAAAATCAAAAACCGTTTATTGATAGTCGGGATATTTGTTGGATTCGTTGGGGGATTCTCTGCTCTTATGCCTGGATTCTTGTTTCCCAACCGGGTGGATACTTTTGCTTATTCCATAGCAAGCTATCCCAAGTTGTTCTGGTTTGGGTGTATGATTCCGTTTATTCTGCTTGCGGCATATGAGAAAAATATCTTGCAGGTATTCACACTTGCGCTAATAGTCGGACTAAGTTTCATAAATGTGTTGCCAACAGTGGTAGCGGGCACAGGATTGTGGATTGTAGGATACTTATTCTTCCAAAAGCCCGGATGGCGCCCGTTGATAAAATTGGTGTTGATCGGCGTGCCGGTAGGGCTGTTTGTGTTGTTGCTGTATCAATTGGGGAAGAACCCGGAAGGAGTGACCATTTATAAGAATTCCTATAAAGCGGCGGATATCCGTACTTCTATAAATATTTTTATCGGAAGTGTTTTACAACTTCTGACCTATTCTCCAGCCTTCATCATTTTATTGCTTCTTTTTATAAAAAAGGAATTCAGAGCGCGCTTCTCCGGGCAAATCAGTGCGATATGGATGTCGGTTGCTTTGATTGTATCGGGTATGGTCTGTTGGGCAGTGCTCAATAGGACCACTGCGGAATCGGTACAGTTCTTCCACAATATGTTTACCGTGGTTTGCGGTTTACTATCATTCTTCGTGTACAGCCTGCTAATTTTCTATGGCCGGAAAAGCTATTTGATAGGCACCGGAATAATACTATTATTACTCGCTCTCTATCCAAATCGAAAGTTTGATTTTCAGATACGACAGATACCAATCGATGAGCAACAGCAACTGACCGATTTTGTCAAACAAGTGGATCAACCGGTTTTTGCCCATTACAATCTTCCTTCGGAATACACTAAAAACTATTTTGCATCCAATACCGTAGTAGCTGTACCGTTTATTAACCTGGCAATGGAAATTCCGAGGTATGCAAATTATTCTTTGAATATACCTTTTGTTTTATTGGATACTAATTCATTTCAATATCCCTTTATTAAGACTCAAGTAGAGTGGGCTCCCATCTCATATTATATTAGGAAGAATGGATTTGAGGCCATGGATCCTGATTCAGTGATGCTACAATTTATGAAGGAGTATAAAATTCCTTTTCTTTGTGTACCTGCTAGGGTTTCTATTCCTGAAAATTTGGCAACCTTATTCGTAGATTCTCTTTACGCACCAAGTATCGGTTGGACTGTTTATAGGTGCAGTACAAATTAAGAGGGGCAGGTTTCGTTCAGCTAATAACATTTGCGGCTGAATGGATTTACAGGTATAAAAACCGTTAAGGTCGCGATGGGTACTCTAAGATTTTTATTGGCATTAGCGGTAGTGATAGTTCATAGTTCTCCTATCATGGGTCTGACGCTATTGCCGGGGCCTGTCGCGGTGAGAGCATTTTATATCATTTCCGGGTTCTTGATCGCCATGGTAATCTCGAGGAAGTATCAATATCTCGATCGTTCCTATTACTATTTTTTATCCAATCGTTTCTATCGACTATATCCTCTTTACATTACGATAGTCATACTCACGGTTTTGCTGAGCATCGGCTATGGTTTATTTTTAGGTGACTGGGGAAAACTGCAGTATTACATCAACCATTATCAAGCCTCGCCACAGAGCCTTCCTTCCCTTATGGTAGTAATGCTGACGAATTTTACCGTAGTAGGTCAGGATATCATGACCTTCCTGAGCATTGATCCGGACTCGGGTAAGTTGTTGTTTCATCGAATGCAAGACCGGCCGGTACTGCAAGAATTGTTACTCATCCCAATTGCGTGGACAGTAGCCGTTGAATTTTATTTTTACCTCGTTGCCCCGTTTTTTGTAACAAAGACCATCAAAACTATCCTCACTATTTTAGTCTCGGTGCTTGTTTTCCGATACATATTAATGGTTACAGGTGCAGCGCCGGATTCCTTTGCAATTTACCGTTTTGCGCCAACTGAAATTTACTGGTTTTTATTGGGTGTGTTATGTTATCGGCTGCCATTTCCGGCATTTTTGAAATCGAGACAATTTGCCTATGGTGTTTTGGTATTGATGATCGTATTTATGGTGGCATACAATCATTTATCCTGGGCAAATGATTGGAAAAATATAATTGTTTACGCAATTACTTTTATTTCCTTACCTGCGCTTTTTGCGCATGTTTCCAAAATGAGGATCGATAAAAACTTGGGAGAATTGTGTTACCCGATGTACTTGGTTCATGCATTTGTACTTTTGATTGTCGGAGCTAATTCCTTCCCCAAATCTTGGGGCACAGGAATTCCTACCGTGTTGTTAACCATAATCCTTTCTATTTTGCTTAATAAGTTGCTATTGGTACCAATAGAAAAATGGCGACAAAAAAGATTGCCGCCATTGAAACAAGCTAATTAATTTACTATTTTATCCGCGTTTGCAGAATTTTTGAATTCTACGAATTACAGCGTCCTTACCAATAATACCGGCGATGTCAAATACACCCGGACCAAATTTACCCCCCACTAACATAATTCTGAGCGGTAGCATTACCGAGCCTTTTTTTAAACCACTGGTTTGTAAAATATCGTTGAAACTTTGTTCTGCCGATGTGGCATTGAATTCAGTAATCTGAGCGATTGCATTGATCCAATCGTTAAAAAACTGATTGATGGAATCATTCCACTTTTCCATCAGAGCAGCCTCATCCACAGATTCCGGATCGCGGAAGAAGAAATAACTTTGGTCCCAGAAATCGCTCATTAACGAACAACGTTCCTTGATAAGGGGTACAACCCGGGATAGTATCTCCTCATCTACTGCTCCCGTTTGCTTTTCGATATAGGGTTTCACCAACGGAATCAGTTCGTTATCCGGCGTCTTCATCAGATACTGATGATTGAACCATTTAGCCTTTTCATAGTCGAATTTCGCCCCGCCTTTGCTCACGCGCTCCAGCGTAAACACCTCAGCTAGTTCTTCAAGTGTAAAAAACTCACGATTGTTTTCATCATGCCAACCCAACATCGCCAGCATATTGACAAATGCTTCAGGAAGAAATCCTTTTTCCTTAAATCCTTCCATTGTTGCTCCGGTAGCATCTGTCCAACTCAACGGAAACACCGGAAATCCTAATCGCTCACCATCTCTTTTGCTGAGCTTACCATTTCCATCAGGTTTCAAAATCAAAGGAAGGTGCACCCATTTCGGCATTTTATCTTTCCAGCCAAGGTATTCCCATAAAAGCAGATGTACCGGTGCACTGGGTAGCCATTCTTCTCCGCGGAATGCATGGGTTATCTCCATCAGATAATCATCCACCACCACAGCCAAGTGATAGGTAGGCATTCCATCTGCTTTGAGTAATACTTTATCATCGACGACCGAAGTGTCATAACTAATATGTCCGCGAATCAAATCAGTGAAGCTTACAGTTTGACCCGGTTCCATCTTGATCCGAATAACATAAGGTACTCCTTCCTGAATCAGCTGGTTTACTTCTGCTTCGGGCAACGCAAGGGAATTGCGCATCTTCATTCTTATGGTATGATCGTATTGCTGATTAGCCTGAGAAGCCCGCATCGCGTTCAATTCTTCCGGAGTATCGAATGCATAGTAAGCACGGCCGTCGGCAACTAGCTGTTCGGCATATTGAGTATAAATCGTTTTTCGTTCACTTTGGCGATATGGTGCAAAAGGTCCACCTACGGCTGGACTTTCGTCCGGGATAATACCACACCATTCCAGACATTGCAGGATATAGGATTCTGCTCCCGGTACCAGCCTGGTTTGATCTGTATCTTCAATACGAAGCACAAATTTACCTCCTTTGCTACGTGCAAAAAGATAATTGAATAAAGCGGTGCGAACACCCCCTAAATGCAGTCCACCGGTAGGACTGGGAGCGAAACGGGTACGTACAATTCTGTTCATCTTACAAAGGTAAATAGATTGTTGGTTCGATTTAATTTTCTCCTGAGTTGGTATGAGTAGTTATGAATGAAATTTCAATGTGCAAATCTCGGACTTTAGACCACAATTCGGTAAAATATCACCACAGTTGCACCATCCCCCCCCGGAATTGTTTGGGTGAATAAAAAAATATATGAATCGCCTTAAAGTCTATAAGTGGTGCACTGTTGATGGGGTATATATGTTCATTCTTTCTAGCTGGCGCCGCGATTAAGCTCTAAAGGTTTTCAGCAGATGAATGGCATGGTGTTTTAGCCTTTTCGGGCGAGAGAGTGTCCTTTTTACCCTATTCCGGAAGCAGATGAACCCATTTCTTAAAATTCGTGGTTTGGTTTTGTGTGTCTTGGCAGTCGCCTTATTTCTATTGAGCATTTGGCCTGCTAAAGAGTACCTTCCTACTATCGCGCCAATAAGTGAGGATTTATTCGATCCTATATTGGTAGGCAGGGTGCAATCTGTGGATCAATTGTTGAATTACACGGATAGTATAGCGCACGCAAAGCAAATTCCATTAAAAAGTGCAGCCTATTGGGATGAGATGGCTACGGTACTTCGATATCGTTTTTACCATGGATATGCGAATTATGATTTATCGGAAAACTGGATAGCTTTTTTGAGCGGACAGTTGTTTTGGTATCATCTAAAGGCTATTGTAATACCCGATGATATTTTGAAACACCCGATGGCGGCTTGCAGTCAGCAAAGTATAGTTTTGATGGAATGCATGAAGCGCAGGGGTGTGCCATTTCGCGCTGTGAAATTTGCTCGCCATTATGCTGTGGAAGCGCAGATAGATGGAGGATGGAAGTACTTTGATACAAATCTTGAACCTATTTTATCGGTTCCTCGTCAATCTTTTGAAACGTATTATTCTACCGGAGAATGGGAAAGGATGTATGCACATCGGATAGAACCGTTGCGGTCGGCTTTCGTGCTAAAATTTACCGGCTATAGTGAGGAGTCGGTGGCTCCTGCTCCCAATGCTACCTTATTTCATCAAATTACCGGATTCATTTCTAAGACACTCTGGCTGGTTCCATTGATTATATTCTTTGCCCTCAATAGAACCAGGTTACGTAATGAGTTCTCAAGGGGATTGGGGAGTCGCCAGGTGTACCAGGGCGGAGTTTATCTGAACACTTGATTGCATAGGATTCAGCTCTACTGTTAAAATATCTAAAATTCTCTTTCTCTTTACTGCTTCCAACTCAGGGAAAGGACTATTTTTAGGGGATAAATGATGTTCTAAGCCTACCAGCTATCTAAATCCATGTTATCTCTGAGGTATTTTATCTATATTCTGACTGTATTGTTGCTCATAGGTGGGTCGGCCATCGCTCAGATACCGCTCGCTACGGATCCGGGTCAGCAGCGGCCATCTGCCAGAGAGATGAAACGGTATGAAATCGATGCCAAGCGAATTGGTGTAGAACCGGAAAGTAACGATGCCTTGCCCCGATCCAGAGAGTTTATTCGTATCGACAGTACCTATTATGTGGGGTGGTTTTACGAGGGTGCCTATAAGTACAATCATGCTGCCGATTTACTCGGATTTAAGAATGCCTCCATTCCTCTAGAGCGAGCGCTCTATCTCATGGAGCGTGATTATAAGAAGGAATTAGCTACCCGCACCAGCGATTTCTTCACATATTATCCGGTTTATCGCTTCCAAACGGACTATACGCATATTGCATACTATTTGGTGAATTGCTATAGCAATATGGAGGAGCCTCAGAAAGTCTATGATTTACTCAAACGGGTCTTGCGATGGAATTTTCAACGCGACTATTACATGGATGCCTATAATTACCTCGCCTGGACTGTCCACCGAAACCGATTTTACACTAGTTCCCAATATTCATTTTTAGGAAATTCCATAGAAGAGAATGAGCAGTTGGCTCATCGCTATTTGGATTCGGGAATAAGAAAGATCGAATTGGATCGCAGGGTGAACAGTGAAATTTTCCCGCCGGGATATGAACGTTATGATAAGTTAGCGGTATACCATTACAAGGCGATTCTATACAGTTATGCTTTGAATATCGATAGTGCGGAAAGGTATTATCGTTTGATGCGCAACAGTTCTATTTTCCCACATAACAACTATGCGACTTTCCGTGCTATCTGTGGCGATTTCCGGTCGGCCGAGGCTTATTATGAAAGAGCTGCAGGTCAGGAAACCGGCGATAAGCGACTGAAAGAGTATATTTATTACACTTCGATCCTGGACATTTACAAGGGCAACCCGCAGAGGGCAATGCAGTTCTTGCGTGATGTAATTCGCGCAAACGGTTCCACGCCCGGATTCGGATGGTATAATATTGCACTTGCCCGCAGTTTTTATTACGACGGTCAGATTAAGGAAAGTGCACAGACAATTGAGAAGGCACAGCAGTTTCGGGAGCTGCACATTGGCACCACTCTGGGCCAGAGCCATTATGATTTCAGCATCCAGCTCAACAAATTGATGAATCGGGAAGCAGAATGGGAAATGCAACGGTTCGAGAATCGCAATTGGTGGTACAATCCGATGGTGCTTGGAAAGATGGGGCAGATTCTGGGAGAGAAATATATGCAGCAATTCCTGATCATCAATCAATTTGCTCAAAATCCTGAAAGGGAACAGGTAATTTACAAGCTATTTTCAACGGAGAGTACGGTTAATTGGGACGAGATCTGGTTCCTGATAAAGGATTTTAGCACCCGATTTTTTCTGAATCGGTTTCAAAAGGAATTAAGTGCGGATGATCGTCCATTGATTAAAAAGTACTACCAACTGTTCGTAGCTAAGTTGCATATGACTCAAGACAACTATGAGCAAGCACAGCGGTTGCTGGACGTGATATTGGCAGATGAGACGATTGATGTCGATTATGAAAAGCTTTTTTTGGCGAGAGTTTATGAGGCAAAAGCAAAATGTGCCGACAAGTTGAAGGATCAGCAGGGAAGGGAAAAATGGTTATATCAAATGTATCGCGTTTATCCTCAGTTGGTGCCCTATTCCGGATTGCGTATGCCGATTCATTTGACGGTGGAGGGCAATGCTGAACCGCAGGTAATAGAGCGGTTAAAGGCCTGCAATATAGAATGGGCGAATCCATCACAGTCACAATCGGTTCGGGCAATTATTCGATTTGTCAAAAACGGAGATCGGAAATATATAGAATACCAGGTGGTGGATGTGGATGGATCGGAACTTGTTGCAAATCATGCATTTAGTTGGAAGGAGCCTGCCGAAGCCGGAGTGGAACTGGCATATCGGTTGTTTGGGATCAGAGGTAAAATAGGTGTTGAGGATTAAGTAAACAAAGTTTTAACGGAGAATTGGCCAAAATTCAAATGTTGAAACTGGATATATCAATATTTCGTCTTACCTTCGCGCCGTTTTTATAACCTTTTGAGCGTACTATTACCTTCTTCACGGAATGTGACGCTTCGTTCAGGGTACAGGTGATAAACAAGACACCTGATCAACCAGACAATACCAAATATGAATATACGCAACATTGCAATTATTGCCCACGTAGACCACGGCAAGACAACACTAGTAGACAAAATTCTTCATTTTACCAGCGTATTTCGAAACAACCAGGAGACTGGTGAGTTGATCATGGATAACAATGATCTGGAGCGTGAGCGAGGAATTACGATCTTTTCAAAAAATGCCTCCGTTGAATATAAGGGGGTGAAAATTAACGTAATCGATACACCGGGTCACGCCGATTTTGGTGGTGAAGTAGAACGTGTACTGAAAATGGCAGATGGCGTAATTCTGCTGGTGGATGCTTTTGAAGGGCCGATGCCACAAACTCGGTTCGTATTGCAAAAGGCATTACAGCTGAATTTACGTCCGATCGTCGTTGTGAATAAAGTTGATAAGCCGAACTGCAGACCGGACGAAGTTCACGACGCAGTATTCGAGTTATTTTTCCAATTGGATGCATCTGAGGAACAGTTGGATTTTACTACTTTGTATGGTTCTTCCAAACAAGGTTGGTTTAATACTTCACTGACTCCTGCATCAGATATTTCACCATTGTTAGATGCAATTATAGAGAAGGTGCCGGAACCAAAGGTTTCTGAAGGTACTTTACAATTGCAAATCACATCATTAGATTATTCTTCATTCTTAGGTCGGATCGCGGTAGGTAGAATTACTCGTGGTAAGATTACTGAAAACCAGCAAGTACAACTTTGTAAGGCTGACGGTAGTTTTGTAAAGAGTCGTGTACGTGAACTGTATGTGTTTGAGGGGATGGGAAAGAAGCGTGTCGCAGAAGTGGCAGCAGGTGATCTGTGTGCAGTAGTGGGTGTCGAAGATTTTCAGATAGGTGAAACCATTGCAGATTTCGAAAACCCCGAGCCACTCGAAATTATAGCTATCGATGAGCCGACGATGAACATGCAGTTCTCGATCAATAACTCTCCATTCTTTGGTAAGGAAGGTAAGTTTGTTACCAGTCGTCACATTCGTGATCGCTTAATGAAGGAACTGGAGAAGAACCTCGCTTTGAGAGTTAAGGAAACCGAAGACGCAGATAAGTTCCTGGTTTATGGTCGTGGTATTCTCCACCTCAGCGTATTGGTGGAAACCATGCGTAGAGAGGGTTACGAACTTACTATCGGACAGCCTCAGGTAATTACCCGTGAAATAGATGGTCAGAAACACGAACCGTTTGAAGTATTGGTGGTTGATGTACCTGCCGAATACAGTGGTAAGGTTATCGATTTGGTAACTCAACGTAAAGGTGAAATGCTGGTGATGGATTCTAAGGGCGAAATGCAACACTTAGAATTTGAAGTGCCGGCACGTGGTCTTATCGGACTTCGTTCCCAGATGTTGACCGCAACGGCGGGAGAAGCTGTTATGGCGCATCGTTTTAGTGAATACAAGCCTTGGAAGGGTGTTATCCCAGGTCGAAATAACGGTGTGTTAGTAGCTAAACAAGGTGGTAGCAGTACCGGCTATTCTATTGACAAACTGCAGGATCGTGGTAACTTCTTTATCGATCCGGGCGAAGAAGTATATGCCGGTATGATTGTGGCTGAGAATATTAAGCCGGGTGATTTGAACGTGAACGTAGTTGAAGGTAAGAAACTGACCAATATGCGGGCTTCAGGATCTGATGCTGCGACCAATATCGCGCCTAAGATTCAAATGTCACTTGAAGAGTGTATGGAGTATATCCAACAAGATGAGTGCATCGAGGTTACACCGAAAAGCATTCGCCTGAGAAAGATCATGTTGGATGAGAATGATCGCGCGAAATACGCGAAATCATTGAAAATAGCACAATAATATCTACTGCTCTAAAATGGGCGTTATTGAATTATTTAGTAAGATGGATGTCTTGAGCTTTTAAGCCTGAAACATCCATCTTTATTTTTGGTCGATCATCGACGCTACAATTCTTTAACTTTGTTTGTTATGAATCTAAAAGACGAACTGAACAGCTTGCTCCGCGAAAGAATACTGATAATCGATGGAGCGATGGGAACTATGATTCAAAGGTATAGACTGGATGAGCAGGGGTACCGAGGCGATCGTTTTAAAGATTGGTCAATGGATCTCAAAGGCAATAATGATTTGCTTTCTATAACTAAACCCGAAATAATTGAGGAGATACATCTGGCATATTTGGAAGCTGGAGCAAATATAATTGAGACAAATACCTTTAACGCACAAGCTGTATCATTAGCTGACTACGGAATGGAGTCACTGGCAGCTGAAATAAATATTGCGGCAGCGAAAATCGCCAGAAAGGCAGTGGACCGGTTCCGATTGGAAAAAGGCCAGGAAGCGGTAGCATATGTTGCGGGTGCTATCGGACCTATGAACAAGACACTTTCGATGTCGCCTGATGTGAATCGCCCGGGTTATCGCGCGGTAACATTTGAGGAGGTTGCAAATGCATACTATGAGCAGATCGCTGCGTTGGTCGAAGGTGGCGTAGATATATTGCTGGTAGAAACCGTATTTGATACGCTCAATGCGAAGGCAGCTATTTTTGCAATAGAGAGATATTTTGATGATACCGGAATGGAAAAAGTGCCGGTGATGATCTCCGGAACGATTACTGACGCGTCGGGTCGAACATTGAGCGGTCAGACTCTCGAGGCGTTTTATATATCAATGATGCATGCGGATCCAATTTCTATTGGGCTGAACTGCGCTTTGGGTGCCGCTCAGATGAGACCTTATTTGAAAGAGTTGGCCGAACTGGCTACTTGCAATGTAAGTTGTTATCCGAATGCGGGATTGCCGAATGCAATGGGAGAATATGATGAGACTCCCGATGTGACAGCATCTATTGTCGCAGAGTTTGCAGAAGAGGGGTGGTTGAACCTAGTTGGGGGTTGTTGCGGCACTACCCCTGATCATATAAGGGCAATCGCCTCGGTGATGAAGGATCTTCGGCCACGAAAATTACCGGAAATAGCCCCGGTTTTAATGGATGCAGGAACAAATTAGTTTATAACCTGTAACCGCTGAAACTGTCAGTAGGAGGGGTCAATATTACCACATGAAGATGTGATGCCAAAACCATTGAGAAAGAAAAAATGGATTTTTCTTTAAAAAAATATTTACATTTGAATTGATAGAAATTTCAAAATTTAAATAAATAGCGTGATGAAACGGTTATTTTTACTCTTAATGGCATCGGGTATTGCTGTGAGCCATGCACAAACAGTGCGTCAGGAAAATCAGGCGATGGTTGGTAAAATCACTGCAACATGGTGTCCGCCTTGTGGAAGCTGGGGTTGGGCTTTAGCTGAAGAGATTATGGGCAGACTCGGCGAAGAGAATTCTTTTTATGTTGGTATTTTTAATAGTCCAAGAAACGATTGGAGTAACGGAAAGTTTAGAAACAAAACCGCAATCGAATGGGCTAACCAATTTGTCATGAGCGGTTGGCCAAGCTTTTCTATCAATGGTGTAGATAAGAGTGCCAAGAATTCTTCTTCTCAAGGTGTGAACACCGCAGGTGTGAAGAATGATATTTATGCTGCTTTTGATGCTTTCAAAGCACAACCGGTTGTTGCCGGTACGGGTTATTGGTATCGTAAAACCGGTACTGAAATAACGGTTCAGATCAAAACCAAATTCTTCGAAGATGTTACGGGTGATTATTACGTAGCTGCATATCTGGTTGAAGATGGTGCATTGAATCCACAAAATGCTAAAACAACAACTACTCAAACTATCGAACACCACAATGTATTGCGTGGTTCTATGGGTAGTCACAGTGGTACTCCAGTTTGGGGAACTAAAGTAGGTAGTGATACTATCAAAGCGGGTGATGAATTCGAAACCAGCTATACTGTTGATATTGGAGTAGAACCGGAATGGGACGTTGCCAAAATGAAAGTGGTAACTGTTATCTGGAAGAAAAATGCCATGAACAAGTATGAATACGTAAATGGTAACGATAAAAACGAATTCCCTGCGTCTGTAGAAGATGTTACAAAAGGAATGAGCAGTTTGGCACTTTATCCTAATCCTGCTACTAACAACGCTATGTTGTCAGTTATGATGGATAAAGCTTCTGATGTTCAAATTCGGGTTACTGATGTTACCGGACGTGTTATCTATTCTGAAAACACTCGTTTCAATACCGGTATTAACGGATGGAATATCGAAACATCAGGATGGTCTGCAGGTACTTACCTGGTTAGTCTGACTACTCCTAAGGGTACACTGACTGAGCGTCTGGCTATCACTAAATAGTTGCCAAAAAGTAGTCGATCGACTATTTCAAATATTATCCAATAACAAAAAGGGGCTTTTAGCCCCTTTTGTTATTTTAGTATGTAGATTGTATAGTCCTTAAAAATGCGACGACCTAAATTGAAAGTCGTTTGGTATCGGAAAATCAGATAAAGAAATTGTTGCCAAGTCTAAACCGGGAATCGGCATAGATACCGGGCAGCCGATCTTATCTTATGCGTCAATTCTGGCGTATTTAGCATGAGTTTCAATAAACTCCCTTCTTGGAGGAACTTCATCTCCCATCAACATGGCAAATACTCTATCTGCTTCTGCAGCGCTATCAATAGTTACTTGTTTCAAAGTTCTGGTTGCAGGATTCATAGTGGTCTCCCACAATTGTTCTGCGTTCATTTCACCCAGACCTTTATAGCGTTGGATATGTACTGAATCTTCCCTCCCGTTGGCGAATTTGTCTACTAAATTCTTTCTGTCTTCCTCAGTCCAGGCGTATTCCTGATCCTTACCTTTTTTTACCAAATAAAGAGGTGGCTGAGCCAGATATAAATAACCTTGTTCCACCAGCTCCTTCATATATCGGAAGAAGAAAGTCAGAATCAAGGTCGCGATGTGGGAACCATCCACATCCGCATCCGTCATGATAACTATTTTGTGATAACGGAGTTTGCTTAGATTCAGTGCCTTAGGATCTTCGGCTGTGCCCACTGTGACACCCAATGCCGTATACATATTCTTGATCTCTTCGTTTTCGTAAATCTTGTGTTCCTGTGCTTTTTCAACGTTCAGGATTTTACCCCGGAGCGGAAGGATTGCTTGGAAACTCCGATCCCGACCTTGCTTGGCCGTGCCACCTGCCGAATCGCCTTCCACGAGGAAAAGCTCACAGCGTTCCGGATCCCGATCAGAACAGTCGGCCAATTTACCCGGCATACCGCCTCCGGTTAGTACACTTTTTCTTTGTACCAATTCTCTCGCCTTACGGGCTGCAGCGCGCGCCTGTGCCGCCAGAATCACCTTGTCGATGATCATCTTGGCATCTTTAGGGTGTTCTTCTAAATAAGCTTCCAAAACACGGCTTACGCAGATATCCACCACGCCCATTACCTCATTGTTCCCGAGTTTGGTTTTCGTTTGACCTTCAAATTGAGGTTCGGGAACTTTTACAGAGATAATTGCACTCAATCCTTCCCTAAAATCGTCCCCGGTAATTTCAACTTTGGCCTTTTCAAACAATTTGTTTTTGTCACCATAAGATTTGAAAACACGGGTGATCGCACGACGGAAGCCGGCAACGTGAGTACCACCTTCAATCGTGTTGATATTGTTAACGTATGAGAAAATATGCTCGTTAAATGAGGTGTTGTAGTTTAAAGCAACATCAACTGCAACATTGGTCTCCTCATCATGAGATTCTACATAGATAGGTTCGCTAAGTAAAGGATCCCGCTTGCCATTACGATCAAGCATTTGAACAAACTCAACAATCCCACCTTCACTATAAAATGTTTCTGAATGAGGAGCATCCGAGTCTTCACTCTCACGCTCATCTATCAGCGTAATAGAAATTCCTTTGTTCAAATATGCCAATTCACGCAGCCTGCCCGCGAGAATTTCACGATTGTAAGTAGTTTCTTTAAAGATGGTATTATCCGGCTCAAAATATTGGCGAGTCCCGCGTTTGTCAGTAGTGCCAATTTCTCTTACCGGAGTTTGAGGAATACCTTTAGAATATTCTTGTTCGAATATCTTTCCCTCACGGAATACCGTCGTGCGCATCAGACTACTTAACGCGTTCACACAACTCACACCCACACCGTGCAAACCACCGGAAACCTTATAAGAATCTTTATCAAACTTGCCACCGGCATGGAGGACAGTCATTACCACCTCCAATGCGGAGCGGCCTTCCTTAGGGTGAATACCCGTAGGTATACCACGACCATTATCCTGTACGCTGATCGCATTGTTTTGATGAATGGTTACTTCAATATGCGAACAATGACCTGCAAGCGCTTCATCAATAGAGTTATCTACTACCTCATAAACCAAATGGTGAAGCCCTTTAACGCCAATGTCTCCAATGTACATGGCGGGGCGCTTTCTTACAGCTTCAAGACCTTCTAATACCTGAATACTACCGGCATCATAACCATGCTGCGGCGATTGTAACACTTCGTTTTCTGTAGTCATAGAGAGATATAAAAAGACCGGTGATGATCCGGAGGAGATACTCGTACTTCACCCAAAATCTGAGGTTTATATACAAGCATCGTCTAGTGAAATTTATACCTACAAAGATACTGAATTATGCTCGTTTCAACAAGCTGAAAGCGCTTCCAAAAAACGGTTTATCCATATCTTTCACAGGGTTTTAGCGCTTTATTATATGACGCATAATAATTTTATTTTAATTTTTGATAAATAGCAGATTATATTAGATTCTACATGATTGATTCGGATCCTAAGTATTTCATTTAATTAGAACTCCCGACCGGTGGGCGAAGCTCATTTTGATATGTAAAGAATCGAGGTTTTTTGGGTCAGAAATTGCGAGTTTACTGAGGTCAGAAACAAAGAATATTAAATTATCCTTACCTTTGCAGCGCAAATCGAAAGGTTATCGATTGCACGGGGTGCCTAAACAGTACGGGCTGAGATCATACCCGCTGAACCTGGACCGGGTAATGCCGGTTAGGGATTAGTATTCAGCTATCTTCTGTCGCCTCCATTGGAATAATTTATTGTACACAGGTGCACATGTGTATTGATTTCTTATGCTAATGGTTGGCTGGAAGCGTATGTATTGCATGGTACCCCGATGTCATCTAAAAAAATAAGACCATGCAAACTAAATCCATTCTTTTCTTGATGCCGCTGGGGGCTCTCCTTTCTCTGAGTGCAACAGCGCAAAATTCAGACACAATTGGTATAGCCAAAGAGCGCTACGAACTTCAACCGGTAGAGGTGCGCGCGTTACGGGCCGGAAGCAAATCACCATTCGCCAAATCAGAAGTCGATGGTAAGGAAATCGAAAGGCTTAATCAGGGACAGGATCTGCCCTATTTACTTCAATATACTCCATCTGCAGTTACTACCTCCGACGCCGGCGCCGGTATAGGTTATACCGGCCTCCGAATCAGAGGTACCGACGGGAGTCGTATCAATGTTACTCTTAACGGTATTCCCGTAAATGACGCTGAGTCTCAAGGTGTGTTTTTTGTCAATACGCCCGACTTGGCTTCTTCGACCGGATCTATTCAGGTGCAAAGAGGTGTAGGTACATCCACCAACGGAGTGGGGGCTTTTGGTGCCGCCATTAGCGTCAATAACCTTCAACAAATGGATAGGGCCGGAGCCGAGGCAAACCTAGGCATCGGTTCGTTCAATACGCAAAGGGTGACCGTGAAGGCTGGTACGGGTTTAATGAAAAACGGACTGCAGTTCGACGTGAGGATGTCTAAACTTAGCTCCGATGGATTTATCGAACGATCTGCAAGCGATCTGAAATCCCTACAGTTCCTGGCCGGATGGAAGGCAAGCGAAAAAACTACTTTCAGATTTATGTTGCTGACCGGTGCCGAAAAAACGGGACAGGCATGGAATGGAGTGCCGCAAGATTCACTTGGCACCAATCGCAGGTTTAATGAGCTGGGTTTAAAATCGGATGGTACCTACTACGATAATCAAACAGATAATTATCAACAGGACTATTATCAATTTTTTGCAGACCATAAATTCAACAAGAATATCACAGGGCATGTCGGGCTGTTCCTGACAAGAGGCAGGGGGTATTATCAGGAATATCGGATGGGTGAGTCCTTTTCCGATTACTATCTGCCCGATTTTACAACAGCTGCTGGTGATACAATAACCGAAACTGATTTGATTCGGCAACTCTGGCTGGATAACAAGTACTATGGGTCTGTATTCTCTATTATGTATGAGAAGAACAAAACAGCGCTAACATTAGGTGGTAGCATAGCACGATACGAAGGTGCGCACTATGGTTTTGTAAAATGGGCATCTCTCGGCGTGCCGGCAGATCATAAATGGTACGATCTGGGCGCTAATAAAAACGATGTAGCTATTTATGCCAAAGCCCAGCAGCAATTGGGAGACAACTTAGTTTTATTCGGTGATCTGCAATATCGAATGGTAGATTATGATCTGGACGGCTTCAGGAAAAATCCCACGATTCACCAGCAAGCTATATACAACTTTGTAAACCCAAAGGCAGGACTTAGTTATTTTATTCGTGATAATGCACTAAATAGACAGCGTGTATATGCTTCGTTTGCTGTAGCCAATAAAGAGCCGAACCGGGACGATTTTGAGAGTGCCGCACAGCTACAACCGAAACCTGAGCAGTTGCTCGACTATGAGTTGGGTTACGAAATCGCAAAGCCTAAATGGAATATGGCGGCGAATTTATACTACATGGACTATCACAATCAACTCATTCTCACCGGTCAGATCAACGATGTCGGAGCTTATACTCGAACCAATGTCGCTAATAGCTATAGGACGGGTGTGGAATTACAAGCGGGTTGGCAAATTAGTCCGTGGATCGGCCTGAAAGGGAATGCAACTTTATCCCAAAACAAGTTGCTTGATTTTGTAGAATATATGGATGACTATGACGAAGGAATTCAACAGGAGATTTATCATGGCAAAACCGATATCGCTTTTTCGCCAAATCTGGTGGGTACCGGTATCATCAGTTTTACCCCTTTCAAAAATTTGTCGAAGGGACAGAGCTTTGGATTGGATCTGTTTGGGAAATTTGTGGGTAAGCAGTTTTTAGATAATAGTAGCAGCGGCGACAGGGTGCTCGACCCCTATGCGCTCTGCGATATCAGAATTCATTACGGAATCAAGGCTTTGCCTTTCCGGGAAGTATTGCTCACACTCGCAGTCAATAATGTATTAAACAAGCAATACGAAAGCAATGGCTATACCTTCAGTTATATCTACGGAGGGGAACGCTCTACATACAACTATTATTTCCCACAAGCAGGAACAAACTGGCTGCTGGGTTTACAATTCAAATGGTAATATGTCTTTTGGCGACGGGAAATTGCAGGGTTAATACGAATCTTAATTCCTCTCTTACTATGGAGTCAAAATGGTTAGCTAATCAGACAGCTTAGAACGGTAAGCAGAATAATGGAGCGGGGACATACCCGCTCTATTTCTTTTTAGCAGAACCTGATTTTTTAAAGGGCTTGCGGTGTCGCGAGCGCTCATTTCTCGGTTGATATTCCGGAGCCGGACCAAAGCCCGAAGGCAAAGGAAGTTTTTCAATTGTCCGATCAATCATCTTTTCAATTCGTTGAAATCTGGATTGATCTTTCTGATTGATAAAGCTAAACGCAGTGCCGGTCCGTTCCGCTCTGGCAGTTCTGCCGATCCTATGCACATAATCTTCAGGATCCGGTGGAATGTCATAGTTCAACACCATTTCGATATTCTCTACATCTATACCTCGCGACAAAACATCTGTACCCACCAGGATCGGCAATTTCCGACTTTTAAAAGACTGCATGATGGCTTCCCGTTGCTCTTGCTCCAAGTCAGAATGGAAACCCTTGGTTTGTATACCCGATTTAAGCAGCTGTGTTTCGAGGAGCTTCACTTTCACCTTGGTGGACGCAAAGATGATTGCAGATGAATAATTGCCTTCTTTGAGCAGATGCAATAAGAGCTCAGGCTTTTGTTCTTCATGAACTACAAATGCGAATTGCTGTACGCCGCTGGCAGGTTTTGATACTGCTATATTGATTTGCTCCGGTTGCCGCATCATTTTTTCGGTGAGCATGCGGATTTTTGGAGGCATCGTTGCACTAAAGCATAAAGTTTGTCGGTCGACCGGCAAGGCTGAGACAATTCGCATGATATCATCGTAAAAACCCATGTCCATCATCCGATCGGCTTCATCCAATACCAAATGGCGAATGGAGGAAAAGTCGATACCGCCCATTTGCATTTGAGCGATGAGCCTGCCAGGAGTGGCAATAATAATATCAGCACCTCCCAGCAATGCTTTTTTCTGCTGTATCCAAGTGTCGCCGCTGCCTCCTCCGTAAACGGCAATGGAGCTGATGTTTACGAAATAACTGATCGCCTCAATCTGTTGGTCGATTTGGATCGCCAATTCGCGAGAGGGAACAACTATCAAAGTACTTGTTCCCGTTTGGTTACTTTCTAAAATTTTCTGCAACAAGGGCAATACAAATGCTGCCGTTTTTCCGGTGCCGGTCTGGGCGCAAGCAATCAGGTCACGACCTGAAAGTATAATTGGGATTGCTTTTTCCTGAATGGGAGTAGGCGATCGGAACCCGATGGCGTCAATACCATCCAGTAGATCATCATCGAGTTCGAAGTCGTCAAATGTCAAATTGAAGTTGGTTTTATTAATATTTAATTATTAAGCCCGTAAAGGAATTAGTAGGTAATAACCTGTTGTTCGATCATTTCGGGCATTTCGCGAAACTCATACTGCTGGTTGCGCAATTGAGGTTCAAAGCCTGCTTCCCGGATAGCCTGTTGTATTCCATCAGCGGTAAATCGGTGAGGAGCACCCGCGGCACTCACTACATTTTCTTCGATCATAATAGAGCCAAAATCGTTGGCACCGGCATGAAGGCACAATTGAGCAACATCTTTTCCTACAGTCAGCCAGGATGCCTGGATATTTTTGATATTGGGCAGCATGATGCGACAAAGCGCGATCATCCGAATATATTCTTCAGGCGTTGTAAGGTTTTGCGTGCCGCGGATTCGACGGAGTAGGGTATCCACATCCTGGAATGTCCAAGGGATAAAAGCTACAAATCCTTTGCCGCCTTCGGGTTTCCTTGCTTGTACCTCTCTGATTTTTACAAGATGGTCGAATCGCTCTTCAATTGTCTCCACGTGTCCAAACATCATCGTTGCAGAGGTAGTGAGTCCGACCTGGTGCGCTACTTCCATAATATCGAGCCATTCTTTAGCGCTGCATTTTCCCTTTGATATCAATCTTCTTACGCGGTCATTCAATATTTCTGCTCCCGGACCAGGCATACTGTCCATTCCCGCTTCTTTCAGTGCGATCAGGGCCTCTTTATGACTCACACCCGATACTTTGCAGATATGAGCAATCTCGGGTGGACCTAAAGCATGTAATTTCAGATTCGGATATAATTCCTTGAGTTGACGAAACAGGTCGGTATAATAATCCAGACCTAATTCCGGGTGGTGGCCACCTTGTAGCAATAATTGCTCCCCACCATATCTGAAGGTTTCTTCGATTTTCTCTTTATAAGTTTCAATATCGGTGATATATGCTTCAGGATGACCGGGAATGCGGTAAAAATTGCAAAACTTGCAATTCGCAACACAGACATTGGTAGTGTTCATATTGCGGTCGATGATCCAGGTAACCTTGCCATGGGGGACCTGGATTTTACGCAATTCGTTTGCTATATACATGAGCTCCGAAAGCGGGGCATTTTCAAATAAGTATACCCCTTCTTCCACACTCAGAAAATCAAAATCTAAAGCACGGCGGTATAGTTCCGATAATTGCATGTTGTTGGATTAACAGACAACAAAATTACAATAAAAGCAGCGGGAATGGCGGATTAATAAGTTAAATCTTATATTGATGACGAGTAGGATATGCCTATAGTCTTATTTGATGAACTTTGGCGCCGCTAGGTTCTGCCTAGACGGAATTAACCGGCCCAGCCTTCTCTATCCAAACTACGGTATTGAATAGCTTCTGCCAGGAATTCCGGACGAATCTCAGATTGATTATGTAAATCGGCGATGGTTCGGGCGACTTTCAAAATTCGATCATAAGCTCTTGCGGATAAATTCAGTTTTTCCATTGCCGTTTTTAACAGCGCTTGGCCGCCCGGGTCTATTAAACAATATTTTTTGAGCATTCGGCTGGTCATTTGTGCGTTGTTGTATATACCCGGGTATTGCTGAAAGCGTTCCGACTGGATTGCTCTGGCTTGGATGACGCGTTCTCTGATTGCTGCACTGGTTTCGGATCTTGCCGGCCCGGAAAGTTCCTGAAATGCAACCGGCGTTACTTCTACATGCAGGTCTATACGGTCGAGTAAAGGCCCGGATATTTTGTTGAAATATCTATGCACCATCGGTGGGGTGCAACTGCAATCTTTATCAGGATGATTGTAAAAACCGCAGGGACAGGGGTTCATCGATGCAATCAACATAAAAGCAGCGGGAAAGTCTAAACTTATTCTTGCTCGGGAAATAGATACCCTCCGTTCTTCTATAGGTTGACGCATCACTTCTAATACAGTGCGTTTAAATTCCGGCAACTCATCCAAAAAGAGCACGCCGTTATGCGATAAAGAGATTTCTCCCGGTTGCGGATGTGCTCCCCCTCCTACCAATGCTACATCGCTAATTGTATGATGAGGGGAACGAAAAGGGCGTTGAGCAATCAAAGATGTATTTGCAGGCATCTTTCCGGCGACAGAGTATATTTTTGTTGTTTCTAAAGCTTCCTGCATGCTGAGGGGCGGAAGGATCGTCGGCAGCCTTCGGGCCAGCATAGTTTTCCCCGCCCCCGGTGGGCCAATTAATATCGCATTATGTCCACCGGCTGCAGCAATCTCCAGTGCTCGCTTTACATGCTCCTGACCGCGTACATCGCTGAAATCAATTTCTGAATTTCCTTGTGCATCCATAAACAAAGTTTCAGCATCTACTGAAATAGATGGAGGGGTAGTGTCTCCGTTGAAGAAGGATATTGCTTCTGTAATATGCTTAAACCCATAGATTTCCAATCCGTCAACCAATGCAGCCTCTTGGGCATTTTCGATGGGGACTACCATCCCTTTGAATGATTCTGCCCTGGCTTGTAAAGCCATAGGCAACGCACCTTTCACCGGCTTTAAGGTTCCGTCTAAAGACAGCTCTCCCATGATCACAAAGGAGGACAATAATTCTGATTTCATCTGGTGAGTTGCAGCCAGCATGCCCAGTGCAATCGGGAGATCATAGGCAGAACCTTCCTTGCGGATATCGGCCGGGGCCATATTGATCAGGATTTTATGTCGAGGTCTTGTATAACCATTGTTTCTGATCGCAGAAATGATACGATCTGTACTCTCTTTAACCGCATTATCGGGGAGTCCGACAATGAAATAACCAACCTTGCTCCCCGGCTGGGAATCTACTTCCATTGTAATCGTTAGCGCATCCACACCATAAACCGCACTTCCGTAAACTTTGACTACCATCTTTGATCGCAGTTTGTTAGAATTCTTCACAAACATAACATATAACTCACTAAATCAATAATATATAATTGATACATTGATTTATGTAATGATAGTTTCTTGTTTTTATACTAAATCTTTTTGATGTTTTCCTGAGTTTCTTCCGGCAAGCTTTAATATTGCATCTGAACTTCTTAATCTGATATTATGTTGTCAACTACTCCTATACAGCCACTTTCACGCAAGTATTTGTCCGAAGATTTTAAGATTGAGAATTGGGAAGTGTTGCAACCTTATTTTGAGGAATTGGCAACAAGGCCTTTAGATAGTTTATCTGCTCTTCATAGATGGTTGCAGGATCTCAGCGAATTGGAGTCTGTAATTCAAGAGGAGGGTTCCTGGCGCCAGATTCAACTCACCCGTAACACTTCTGATGCTACATTAAGGGAATCCTTTGAATACTTTATCACCCAAATAGAGCCCAACATAAAGCCATATGCATTTAAGCTGAATCAGAAATTATTGGACTGTCCTTTTGTTGACTTATTAGACGAGGCGCAGTTCATGCCTTATATCAGGGCAGTTCGAAATTCTGTTTCCTTATTTCACGAAGATAATATTGCACTGGAAGCAAAGTTGTCTCTGCTGGCTCAGCAATATGGAGCAATCGTAGGAGCTATGTCGGTAGAGGTAGACGGCAGGGTCTATACATTACAGCTGGCTGGCAAATTGTTACAGAGTCCTGTTAGAGCAGTGCGGGAGCGAATCTTTAAGGCAATTGCGGATCGTCGTCTGGAGGATGCTGAAACCTTGGATACATTGTTCGATGAAATGCTGAGTTTACGCCAGCAAGTCGCGCGCAACGCAGGTTTTGATAATTACCGTGACTATAAATTCAGGGAGTTGGGTCGTTTTGACTATACGCCCGCAGATTGTGTGGCATTTCATGAGTCCGTTCGTCAGTACATTCTCCCCATCCAGGAGGAATTGTTGCAGCTTCGCAAGGCTCGACTGCAATTGGAGGCTTTAAAGCCATGGGATACCGAAGCGGAGCCGGAGGGTTTTGCACCTTTGCAGCCATATAGCACAACGGATGAGCTTATCGCAAAATCCATAGAGGTATTTCATAGCTTGAATCCTTATTTCGCTTATTGTTTGGAGACGATGCGAGATATGGGACGTTTTGATCTCGACAGCCGCCCGGCAAAAGCCCCGGGAGGGTATAACTGTCCATTAGCGGAATCCGGAGTGCCTTTTATTTTTATGAATGCTGCCGGGACTCTAAGTGATCTTATTACGATGATGCATGAGGGCGGACACGCGGTCCATTCTTTTTTATCGCATAATTTGCCATTAAACGCTTTTAAAAACTATCCAATGGAGATGGCTGAATTGGCCAGTATGAGTATGGAATTGTTTTCGATGGATCATTGGGATGTATTTTTCAAAGAGGAATCAGAGCTAAAGAGAGCAAAGTTGGAACAGCTAGAGCGAGTGATTTCTGTTTTGCCTTGGATTGCCACTATTGATAAATTCCAGCATTGGCTGTACACGCATCCGGGGCATACAGTGGCGGAACGAAAAGAGGTCTGGGTAAATATTCTGAGTGAATTCACTCCGGATTCAGTGGATTGGTCTGAACAGGAAATTTACCGTTCATACTATTGGCAAAAGCAACTCCATTTGTACGAGGTGCCGTTTTATTATATCGAATATGGGATAGCTCAGTTGGGGGCAGTTGCGATGTGGCGAGGGTTTCAGCAGGATCGCGATCAGACTTTGGTAAGGTGTGCGAAAGCCTTGGCGCTGGGTTATACCAAACCGCTCAAACAATTGTATGCTACTGCCGGAATTAGTTTCGAATTTAACGATGCATACATTCGTTCTATTGGAGATTTCTTGAAGCATCAGATCCGTGCCTTAGTCGGAGTTTCGACCCATTAAGGAAACAAGGTCTCCGCAAGTTTGAGGCTCTCCGGTTTGCCGGCATCAACAAACAAATCACCAGTGTGTTGATATCCTTTGATTGTTTCTGTGGATGCCAGATGCAGGTAGAGATCGATAAGCGAGAACTTCCCGGTAAAGGGCATATTCCAGATGCCCGGTGTTAATATTTGTATGCCGCTAAATGCAAACGGCTGCAACTGCTGGTCATTAATAAGTATTTTGACTTGTCCGGTCTGGTTGTTTTTCCAGCCTCCTAATGTCATGGACTCATCAAATAGCAGATTTCGGGAGGAGCTGCGATTCATGACCGCAAGTGTGGCGATGGGAAGGTGCTGTCTGTGAAAATCCAACATAGCGTTGAGGTTAAGATCGGTGAGCACATCGGTATTCATTACTATGAATTCCGAGCACCCCTCAAAAAACCATTTTGCATGTAATAGCCCCCCGCCGGTTTCCAGAACTTCATGCCGCTCGTCGGAGATCGTTACATTGCTTCCGAATCCGTTATAAGTTTTTATCTCCGATTCAATTTGGTCGGCGAAATGATGCACATTTACGATTACATCTCTGATACCAAATCTTTGCAGGTAACGGATATTGTGCTCCAGCAAAGTGCGGCCGTTGACTGTAGCCAAAGCTTTTGGATGTTTATCTGTAAAAGGTTTTAATCGGGTGCCGAAACCGGCAGCCAGCAACATTGCTTTCATGATAAAGTATTAGAGGATGCTAAGTTGGTAAAAACTACAGAGATTCAAGTGAATTAATTCTGGTGATCGGAAAATTCTAAAAATCAGCTTTGGGGCTGAGTAGAATGTCGGTATCTTGTTAACCGGAGTGATTTAAAGCGACTAATGATTTTTTTGGGATAATTTTTTTCCAAACCAAGCGATTACCTTTGCTACAAAATTTCAGAATATGTCATTAATGGTAGTTGGCACAATGGCCTTCGATGCTCTTGAGACTCCTTTTGGGAAGGTAGATCGTATCGTGGGTGGTTCAGCAACTTATGTAGCTTGGGCGGCAACTAATTTTTGTCAGCCTGTAAGACAGGTATCGATCATCGGAGGTGATTTCCCGGAAGCAGAAATCGAATCATTGCGTCAGCGAGGCGTTGATTTCGATGGTGTGGAAGTGATCCAGGATGGAAAAAGCTTTTTCTGGAGTGGTCGTTACCATATGGATATGAATGCCAGAGATACGCTAGTTACTGAATTAAACGTGTTGGCTCAGTTTAACCCTAAATTGCCGGAGAGCTATCAGGACTGCGAATATTTGATGCTCGGGAATCTTTCTCCAGCCGTTCAGATGAGTGTTATCAAGCAATTGAAAAACCGTCCGAAGTTGGTGGCAATGGATACGATGAATTTCTGGATGGAAACTGCGATGGACGAGCTAAAGGAGGTGCTGAAACATGTCGACGTGCTTTTGATCAATGACAGTGAGGCAAGACAGTTGAGCGGTGAATATTCCTTGGTGCGAGCTGCTATGAAGATCCGTGAAATGGGTCCGCAGTTTCTGGTAATCAAGAAAGGTGAGCATGGGGCATTGTTGTTCCATGGGGCTAAAGTGTTTTACGCTCCGGCTCTGCCATTAGAAGAAGTATTCGATCCAACGGGGGCTGGTGATACCTTCGCCGGTGGATTTATAGGCCATATTGCCAGAACAAAAGACATTTCTTTCGAGAATATGAAGACCGGTATCATCATGGGCTCGGCAATGGCGTCGTTCTGCGTCGAAAAATTTGGTCCTACCAGACTGCAACAGCTGACGAGCGATGAGATCGAACAACGCATCGGCGAGTTTGTGGAGTTGGTTAATTTCGATATTGATTTGGTGCATTAATTTGGGAGGGTAATGCATTCAAAAGAGCATAAACACGAAAATAGGTTCGTGTTTATGCTTTTGATAAAATACTAATTTGCTCAATCAGATATTTGGGAGAAGTCGGTTTGGCTAATAATTAGTGTTTTATATATTTGGCAACGACAATTTGATTACACTTGTATATATATTGTTCGTTGTGTATATTTCGGTGGGACAAAATTGCATTTTCATATTAAAGGAGAGGATATGGAAAATTTTGTGATTCTGGTTTTGTGTGGCAGCGCCACTTTCGACGATTTATTGCATGAGAAGCGGCGTCGGAAGGCTGTAGCGATTGATATACTTAACTATGATGCGCAGATCGACTATAACAATTATAAGTCGGAACGATTGAAAGGAAATGCACCGGAAAACCCGGTTCATTTGATGTTTGTATTTGGGAGAAATGATTCGATTATCGTAAAATCTGATGAAGATTTCCGATTTCTAAATACACGATTAGAGCAACTTCCTTGAATATTTTAATTGGAAGCCGCTTCCCCGCTTGGTTTTCTCTAAATAGATAGCTAATTATGCAGAGAAATTTAAGCTCATGCGCATTAAGCTATTAGGACTGTTGATGTTGGCAGGTACTGTAACCGCCCATTCTCAAATATATATTACCAATGCACAGGTTTTGGATGTAGAGCAGCAAAAAGTGCTGTCGGGTCAAACCATTGAAATTAAGGGCGACAAAATAACGAGGGTTGCTCCTTCTAAAAAGATCAAGCCTGCATATGGTGCTACAGTGATTGACGCTGCCGGCAAATGGGTAATGCCCGGTCTGGTCGATGCGCATGTTCACTTTTTTCAGACGGGTGGGTTGTACACTCGGCCCGATGCGATCGATCTCAGGGAGTTTCATCCGTATGAACGCGAACTCCAATGGTATAAAGAAAACCTGGAAGATCAACTCAGACGATACCTTTCATGTGGCATCACAACTGTAATTGACGACGGCGCTACTTTTTCATTATTGAAGCAGCGGGATACTTTTAATAATAAGGCTTTTTCTCCGCGGATTCTCATGGCAGGTCCATTGATATCCACCAATTATATGCCTCGTTCCTTTGAGGTTTTATCGGAAGAGAACGCTCCTTTTTTTAGTGTAAGTACTGAGGAAGAGGCTATCAGAATGACTAAGATCCAGTATCCTTATCAACCGGATTTTATTAAAATTTGGTACATCGTTCGAGGAAATGCGAAGGAAGAAGATGCGCAGAAGAATTTGCCACTTGTGAAGGCGGTGATTCAGGAGGCAAAGAAGAATGGTTATAAAGTTGCGGTACATGCTCCTCAGCTGATTGCTGCTCGCCTTGCGGTAGAAGCAGGTGCAGACCATCTGGTCCATAGCGTGGATGATGAGATTGTGGATGACTCATTCATCCGCTTGCTCAAAGAAAGAAAGGTTGTGCTTTGCCCTACACTTACGGTACGTGAAGGTTATACATCAACGCAAAAGCAAACATGGAAGCCGGAGCATGCAGATTTGCATATCGCAAATCCGGAGCAAGTTGGTACTATTGGCGAACTCGGCGCGATGGCTGATACCTCAATTCCAAATCGATACGCAAGAATGGCCGCATCCAGAGAAACGATGTTCCAAAAAGGTGATTCGATCAGCCGCGTCAATATGATAAAGCTGGCTAAAGCCGGAGTGCCTATTGCAACCGGTACCGATGCCGGCAATATCGGAACGATGCATGCTTCTTCTTATTTCAAAGAATTGATGGCAATGAAGGATGCCGGCTTCAATAATTGGCAGGTAATTACTGCATCCACCATTAATGGGGCCAAAGCATTGAATCACGCCGACAAATTTGGTAGCATCGCGGTGGGTAAGTCTGCTGATTTGATTATTTTAAACCAAAACCCCCTTCAGGATTTATCTAATTTGAAAGATATCGATTTGGTAGTAGCCAGGGGTGAAGTTATTGAGCCGAGCGAAATTGTACGTGAAAATCCGCTTCAACTAGCACAACGGCAGTTGAACGCATATAATGCGCATGATCTGGAAGCGTTCTTGGCAGCCTATTCTGATGATGTGGAAGTATATCAATTTCCTGACGAATTGATGTTTGCCGGTAAAGAAGAAATGAGAAAGCGATACGCCTTCTTAAACGATCCGGCTACGGCACCTCATGCAGTTATTCTCAATCGGATAGTAGTGGGTAATATGGTGATTGACCATGAACGCGCAACTTTCCCCGGTCGTCCGCCTGTTGAAGTAATAGCAATGTACGAAGTAGAGAATAACAAGATTGTACGGGTATATTTCAAGCGATAGCAGTATAAAACTGCTTCGCTTGAAGTAGTTTAGCGAGTGCGCACCCGGTCGGGGTTTTCTGCTGCAAAAGCGGCCCAACTTTTCTTTGATGCCTTAGGAACAGAGATCGACTTCTCATTGGCCGGGGCTTTTGGTTGCTTGTCCTGATAATGATGGCACAGAGCCACGGCTACGGCATCGGTGGCATCCATGAATCGAACATCGTCTTCGAATTTAAGGGTATGTTGGAGCATTTTCCAAACTTGTTCCTTAGTGGCATTTCCCCGTCCGCTGATGGATTGTTTGATTTTTCGGGGTGCATATTCCACGGCTTGCAGTCCGTGCATCATTGCCGCCGCCATCGCGACACCCTGGGCACGTCCCAATTTCAACATACTTTGTACGTTTTTACCGAAGAACGGAGCTTCGATAGCAACAGCCGAGGGTTGATGAGTTCGGATCAGCATCTCCATCTTACGAAAGATCAATTCAAGTCTTACGGCATGATCCTGATGTCGGGCAAGTTGCAAAACCCCCATTTCCACCAGTGAAAGCTTATTTTTGTCAACGGCGATTAGTCCGTATCCCATCACGAGCGTGCCTGGATCAATTCCGAGTATGATTTGGGGTTTACTTTGCAAAATTGAACTGTTGTTGAACAAAAGTACCAAAATAAGGATCAACTATTGGCTGGGCGCATTGCTTTCTCTGGTACTTTTATATGTATTGTACTATCAGGTAAGGCAACAGCTCTCGCGAATCGATGGAGATATGGTCTGGGACCATGCTTCAAATTTTCTACTGGCAGGGGCCATTTTGCTAATGCCACTGAACCTGATGGCGGAGGTAAGCAAATGGAAATTTCTTGCCGGTAGCGCACAGCCAATCCGTTGGACAGAAGCCTGGAAGAGTTACATGGCCGGACTTTCCCTGTCCTTACTTACTCCCAACCGGGTAGGTGAATACCCGGGTAGAATACTTTATCTTAAACGGAAGAACACCCCTAGATTATTAAGTGTGTCCATATTAGGCATATTTGCCCAGTTGATCGCTATCATGATCTTTGGTTTTGCCGGACTGATCTATTATAATCTGAAATTTCCGGGCACCTGGCCGTTATTTTTTTTAATAGGTACCATTGTGGGTGGTGCAATACTGTTAATTCTTTACTTAAGATTCGAGCGTTGGGCAATTCGGCTAGAGCACCTTCCCTGGTTTCGTCGTTTCAAGACTTATAAATATTTGATGAAGCGGTTTTCGATTAAGGATCAATTAACTATTCTACTGCTGTCAATGGCTAAGATTCTGGTGTTTACGGCACAGTATTTGACCTTACTCTATTGGATGAACGTAAGTTTTCCTATTTGGGATGGCTTTTTCATGGCGGCCTTATTTTTCTGGATCTTAGCAGTGATACCTTCCATTGCTTTGGCAGAACTGGGTATTCGAGGCAATCTGAGTTTGCTGTTGTTCGGGCAATTATCGAACCATACAGTGGGCATCATTGCTGCAACCGGCATATTATGGTGCATCAACTTGGCCTTACCGGCAGCTCTGGGAAGTTTATTATGGCTGAAAAGAAAGATTTGAAATTGCCATCGACTTTTAATTATTTTAATAAACTAACCGTTCAGAATTAATGAGATTAAGCAAAATAATTATAGCGACCTTAATCGGACTTATCGGAATGCTGCCGGCCAAATCTCAGGATAATTTTTGTGGGATTACCAATACCAGTTTTCGCGACGGCGAAAAGTTGCAGTTCAGGGTGTATTACAACATGGGGGTGTTGTGGGTGCCGGCCGGTGATGCCAGCTTTAGCGTAACCCAGAAAAATTACAGTGGTCGCGAAGTTTATCATATTGTAGGCGAAGGTAAAACGCTGAAATCGTATGAATGGTTTTATAAGGTGCGAGATAGATATGAGACTTATATTGATAAGAAGACCCTGCTGCCTGTTAAATTCATCAGGAATGTGAATGAGGGTGGGTTCAAGATTTATAATAATGTCACTTTTAATCAGGATATCGGACAGGCAATTTCTACCAAAGGCGTCTATACCGTACCTAAATGCATACAAGATGTAGTCTCCGCCATCTATTACGCGAGAAACATCGATTACAACAAATATAAGCCCGGAGATAAGATTCCCTTTACTATGTTTTTGGATGATGAGGTTTACAATCTATACATAAGATATGAGGGAAAAGAAAAGATTAAGACCAAATATGGCACCTTCAATGCGATAAAAATAGTACCCTTACTTATTGAAGGAACCATCTTTGAAGGTGGGGAGAAGATGATGGTCTGGGTAAGTGACGACAGTAATCACGTTCCTTTAAGAGTCGATAGTCCGATAATTGTCGGGAGTATCAAGGTTGACCTGGTTGGCTATGAGCAGCTTCGAAATCCGTTAAAAAGTTTGATCAGTAAAAACTAGTCCGCCAAGCGGTTTTGGGTGAACGGCGGTTTTCCTGTAAATTTGTGGGTATAAGCTAGTAGTTTATGACTGTTCACTCATTTCAGGAAGAATTTGATCGGCGGATCAATAATGATATCAATATCGAGCCGCGCGACTGGATGCCGGATGAATATCGGAAGACACTTATTCGTCAGATATCTCAGCATGCACATAGTGAAATTGTAGGGATGTTGCCTGAGGGTAACTGGATCACCCGTGCCCCAAGTCTCCGTCGTAAGGCAGTATTGCTGGCTAAGGTTCAGGACGAAGCCGGGCATGGATTGTATCTGTATTCTGCTGCAGAAACACTTGGAATCAGCAGAGATGAAATGTTGGATCAGTTACATTCCGGTAAGGCTAAATATTCTTCCATCTTTAATTATCCTACGCTTAATTGGGCTGATATTGGTGCCATTGGCTGGTTGGTCGATGGTGCTGCAATCATGAACCAGGTGCCGCTTTGCCGCACTTCTTACGGACCGTACGCCAGAGCTATGATCAGGGTTTGTAAAGAGGAGAGCTTTCACCAACGTCAGGGTTATGAGATTATGCTCACATTGAGCCGCGGTACTGAAGTGCAGCGCAAAATGGCTCAGGATGCATTGAACAGATGGTGGTGGCCATCGCTGATGATGTTCGGTCCTCCCGATGACACCAGTAAGCATACTGCACAAAGCATGGCCTGGAAGATTAAACGCTTCACCAATGACGAATTGCGCCAAAAATTTGTCGATGTTACCGTAGAACAAGCGAGAATACTCGGATTAACTATTCCGGATAAGGATTTGAAATGGAATGAGGAGCGCGGGCATTATGACTATGGCGTTATCAATTGGGATGAATTCTGGAATGTCGTGAAAGGTAACGGTCCTTGCAATAAGCAACGTCTCGAAGCCCGGAAAAGGGCTTGGGAAGAGGGGGCTTGGGTGCGTGAAGCTGCTTTGGCTTATTCAAAGAAAAAGAAGGCAGCAAGACAGGATGTAGCTGCTTAAAAAATTAATTGCTTCAAAATATTCTAGATAAAATGTCAGAGCTAAATAAAGACCGCCAGGAATGGCCCCTTTGGGAGGTGTTCATACGCAGTAAGGCAGGATTGGATCATAAGCATGCAGGCAGTCTTCACGCTGCAGATGCGCGAATGGCCATTGAGAACGCCAGAGATGTGTATACCCGCAGAATGGAAGGTGTTAGTATATGGGTAGTGGAGAGCAAGCATATTCATGCCTCTGATCCCTACGAAGCTGCATCTCTGTTTGAGCCGGCTCAGGATAAGATTTACCGTCATCCAACTTTTTACAATCTTCCCGACGAGCTGAAGCACATGTAATCTCGGGCCACACCTAAAGTTTTAAAAATAGAGTTAAATGCCGGAAATATCTCAGCAGCAGGACTTACACCTTTTGAAATATGTATTGCAAATTGCGGACAATGCCTTGATTTTGGGGCACCGCATTAGCGAATGGTGTGGACACGGTCCAATTCTGGAACAGGATATAGCGCTCACCAATATGTCGCTGGATCACCTGGGTCAGGCAAGAAGTCTTTATCAATACGCCGCAGAACTATACAATCAGCTCCCCGATAAGGAGACAGTTTTTAATACCATTGCAACAGGTTTGCTAAATAACGGTCAGGCAGACGAGGATGACCTGGCATTTATGAGAGATGCTGCCGATTTCTACAATGTGCTGTTGGTTGAACAGCCTAATGGGGATTGGGCGCAGACAATTGCTCGTTCTTTTTACCAAGATAGTTTCAATTACTTCTTCTACCGTGCTTTGCAAAATGTAAATGACAGCAGTTTGGCAGCAATCGCGGAGAAGTCACTGAAAGAGGTATCTTATCATTTGCGTTGGAGCAGTGAATGGGTCATACGTTTGGGCGATGGTACCGAAGAAAGTCGTGAGCGAATGCAAAGAGCTTTGGACGAGTTATGGGTGTACACCGGTGAATTATTTAAGCCTTCAGTAGCAGAGCAAGCTGTTGCAGCCGTTGGGAAAGGTATATCAGGTGCAACTCTACATAAAGATTGGTTGGCTCATGTGCAGCAGGTGATCGATGAAGCTACATTGACATTGCCCGAAGGAGCTTGGATGCAGGAAGGTGGGAAACAGGGTGTGCATAGCGAGCATCTGGGATTCATCCTGGCAGAAATGCAGTTCATGCAAAGGGCTTACCCCGGTATGGAATGGTAGTCAGCAAGTTTAATGAGTAGCTCTTTGACCCGATTCTTGCACGACTGGATTGGGTTCTGCACATTTATTAGCATAGTAACATGGTGACGTTAAAAAAGGAACAAGTGATGGAATGGTTGGCGGATGTAACGGATCCTGAAGTTCCGGTACTTACGATAGCCGATCTTGGCATTGTACGAGACGTCGAGTTATTGCCATACCCGGACGGTGGTGTGGAAGCGAATATAGTCATTACACCCACTTATAGTGGCTGTCCGGCCATGGATGTAATCGGCATGAGTATTCGGATGGTATTGTTGAGTAAGGGAATTCGGAAGGTGAATATACAGACCAGATTAAGTCCGGCCTGGACTACCGACTGGATGAGTGAAGAGGGGAAGAGGAAGTTGAAGGAATACGGTATTGCGCCCCCAAGAACTCGGCAAGCAGATCCTTTAGCATTATTTCCCAGAACCGAAGTGCCCTGTCCGCGCTGTAATTCCACCGAAACTGAACTGATCAGTGAGTTTGGAGCGACTTCTTGTAAATCTCTTTATCGTTGCCTGAGCTGTAAGGAGCCGTTCGAGTACTTTAAATGTCACTGACAAAGGATACTTAAGGATGGGAATCGGGAGCGATACCGTTTAGACCGGTATTACTGTTGATTTTTTCCAGTGCTATTTGAGCCGCTACCTGGCCTGCATCTTTCTTATTGAATCCCGAGCCGCTGGCGATGAGCTCTCCATCGATTAAAATACCGACGGTAAACACCTTTCTATTACTTTCTACTTTTTCTTCCAGCAAGTCGAAGCTAAGATGATAATTGTTTTTTTGCGCCCAGCTAAGCAGTTGGTTTTTGAAATTGGTGTCGGTAGATTCTATTGTGGCGATATCTACATAGGGTTTAATCACCTGATTCAAAATAAACGATCTGGTCTTTTCAAAACCTTGATCTAGGTAAACGGCGCCGATTAAAGCTTCTAGCGCATTTCCGAAGATATGACTTCGACTCAGCCCCCTATCATTTTTATTGTACTGCACCAATTTATGTAGACCCATACGCATGGCTACATTATTGAGGGTTTCTCTTCTGACAATCCGGGAACGCATTTCGGTGAGAAAGCCTTCGGGCTGACTGGGATATTTCTTGAATAGATATTCGGCAACTATAGCGCCGAGCATAGCATCTCCGAGAAATTCCAAGCGCTCGTTATTATTGGCAACATCGTCTGTTTTAGAACGATGCATTAACGCTAACTCGTAATAGTTGAGGTATCGCGGCTTGAAACCAATAATATGTTCCAGTTGTCGCGAGAGCGGGTTCTCCCGTTTAAAAATATTTAGGATGCGTAATGCGATACGCCGCACGTTTTAGTCTTCGTATTTTTTGAAGATGATCGAGGCGTTGTGGCCGCCAAAACCGAAGGTATTACTTAAAGCCGCACGCACAACACGTTTTTGCGCTTTATGGAATGTAAAGTTCAGTTGTGGATCGAATGCCGGGTCATCCGTAAAATGGTTAATAGTAGGCGGAATCATATCATGTTGAATCGCCAATATGCTTGCAATTGCCTCAATGGCACCAGCAGCTCCCAATAAGTGGCCGGTCATCGATTTGGTAGAGCTGATATTGAGCTTATAAGCATGCTCTCCAAATACCCGCTGGATAGCGGTAACCTCACTGATATCACCTAAAGGAGTAGATGTGCCGTGGACATTGATATAGTCGATGTCTTCCGGTGTCATTCCGGCATCGGCAAGTGCGTTCTTCATAACGTTGTAGGCACCTAATCCGTCGGGGTGAGGTGCTGTAAGATGGTGTGCATCGGCACTCATACCACCTCCGGCAACTTCTGCAAGAATGGGCACTCCTCTGCGTTTGGCATGTTCTAATTCTTCCAAAACGATAGCTCCTGCGCCTTCACCCATTACAAACCCATCGCGATCGAGGTCGAATGGACGACTGGCAGTTTTGGGATCGTCGTTTCTTTCAGAAAGAGCTTTCATGGCATTGAACCCGCCAATTCCCGCTTCAGTTACTACCGCTTCAGATCCTCCGCAGACAAAAGCATCTGCTTTACCGAGGCGTATATAAGTGAGAGCGTCAATTATGGCGTTGGTTCCAGAAGCACAAGCACTGACAGTTGCAAAATTGGGACCACGGAAGCCATATTTCATAGAAATATGACCGGCAGCGATATCCAAAATGAGCTTTGGAATAAAGAAAGGATTGAATCGAGGTGTTCCATCACCTGCGTCAAATGCCTTCATTTCTTCAATGAAGGTGATCATACCGCCAATACCAGACGCGTGAATTACTCCTATACGATCCTGATCAATACCGGGATCAGTTAGACGAGCTTCACGTACTGCCTGGTCGGCAGCTACCAGAGCGATTTGAGAGAATCGATCTAGTTTACGTGCTTCCTTACGCTCCATGTGATCTTCAGGGTTGAAGTTCTTCAGTTCACATGCGAAGCGTGTTCTGAACTTGGAAGCGTCAAACTGTTTAATGAAATCGGCGCCCGATACACCATTGACCAAACCTTCCCAATATTCAGATACGGTATTGCCCAATGGCGTCAGGGCACCGATACCGGTAACGACTACTCGTTTTAACGGCAAATTCATTAACAATTCAGTTACGATAAGTGTTGATTAGGATTTACTTTACGTGTTCTTCCAGATAAGTGATAGCCTGGCCAACAGTTGTGATGGTTTCAGCCTGCTCGTCAGGAATAGAGATGTTGAATTCTTTCTCAAATTCCATGATCAACTCTACTGTATCCAGAGAGTCGGCACCGAGGTCATTGGTGAAACTAGCTTCTGTTGTAACCTCAGCTTCGTCGACACCTAATTTGTCCACAATGATTTTTTTTACGCGAGTTGCAATGTCAGACATGGCTATGTAATTTAATTTTTATGAGTGCAAAAATATACTTTTCGGCATAAAGGACAAGAGAATTAATTTTTTTGATTGGATCACTCAACAGGAATTAATCTCATTTATCAATTATTCTCTTGATTATTAACAATATAACCATCTTTCATTTCTATTATTCGATCGGTCATTGCTGCCAGTTTTTCGTTGTGAGTGATCATAATAATGGTCTGACCCAACTGTTTTCGCAGGTCAAGAAACAATTGATGGATAGATTGTGCGTTCAAACTATCGAGATTTCCGGTGGGTTCATCAGCCATTACAATCGAGGGACGATTCACCAAAGCCCGGGCAATAGCAACCCGCTGCTGCTCTCCTCCCGACATCTCCGAAGGTTTGTTATCCATACGCGCCGACAATCCCACTGTTTTCAGCATTTCCTTCGCCTCCGAGATCGCTGTCTTTTGAGATAAGCCCTTGATCCATAAGGGTATCGCTACATTCTCAGTGGCAGTAAATTCAGGCAATAAGTGGTGAAACTGAAAAACAAAGCCCAATTGCTCATTGCGAAAACGCGACTGCTTTCGGGAAGGTAAACGACCAATGTCCACCCCGTTAATTGTAACCGAACCCGCATCAGGCCGCTCTAAAGCACCTAGCAAGTGCAGCAAAGTACTCTTACCAGCGCCTGAAGGTCCCGTTATCGCAACTACCTCTCCTTGCTCGATCCGCAGAGATACATCGTTTACAACCGCCAGATTACCGTATTTTTTTTGTAGATTTTGAGCAATCAGCATGTCCTCAGTTTAAATAGAGCCGTTGAGTTTTATTATCGCCGGAAAGAATATTTTAAAACTAATCCACACCGACAAACATGTCGTTGAGCAGAACTAGTCCAGAATTTTCAATAGGTCGGCATTATAATCTCATGACCTCGCTAAGGTAGGTAAATAAAATTTGTATTTCATGTGCGAACACTTACATTTGCGAAAATCGAAGAATAAACAATAAATTATAGTCATATGTTTTGGACGTTAGAATTAGCTTCCTATCTTGAGGATGCACCTTGGCCAGCAACAAAGGACGAACTGATTGACTACGCTATTCGTTCGGGTGCCCCACTCGAAGTAATTGAGAACTTGCAGGAGCTTGAGGAGGAGAGTGAACTTTACGAGAGTATCGAGGAGATTTGGCCGGACTATCCAACTCAGGACGATTTCTTCTTTCCGGAAGATGAATACTAATGAGGGGCTCGTTCTAATCTAATTTTTATAGAGACAGGTTCATCCTGTCTCTATGTGTATTTACGCATTTGTTTCCGCTTATTTTGTTTCCTTTGTATCCAACTGCCCCTTCGACTGGTAACGCGCAGATGAATATAAATGCGGAATTTTCTAAGTACAATCAAGAATCAGGAGTTTTTCCGGAATGTCTTTACATTAGCCTCCGGAACAGCTATAGCTCAGGCAATCCCTCTGCTTGTGGCTCCCATTCTTACACGCATTTATAGTCCGGCCGACTTCGGTCTGCTGGCTGTGTTTATTTCCATCACCAGCCTGCTCGCAGTAGCCGTTACCGGTAGGTACGAACTGGCAATTCTGCTTCCCCGACAAAACAACAGGGCCAGAAGGTTGGTCCGCATGGCAATCAGTCTGACGGCAACATGCTCCCTCGCCCTTTTGGTGATTCTCCTGCCGACCGGAAAACAAATTGCAAAGTTGTTTGCAGACCCAAGGATGGCTACCTGGATCTACTTTATTCCGCTCGCTGTCTTTCTTTGCGCTTGCTTCGAGGTGTTAAGATATTATGGAGTCAGAAAGAGGAAATATAAAATCATCGCAGGTTCACAAATGGTACGCTCCGCCACGGACAGCGGCACTCAGATGGGTCTGGGGGCAATAGGCGGACAAGGCTACGGACTGATTACAGCGTATCTGTTGTCACTATCCGTTGGTAATTTCAGACTGTGGAACTTTTTTAGAAAGGAATCTATAGCCAAAGGGGAACTGAGTTGGTTTGAATTGAATGCCTGGCGAAAAATAGCCGGTAGATATCGCAAATTCCCTGGGTTTTCATTACCCGCACAGTTTCTTAATACCGCATCTCTGCAGTTGCCGATATTCACTTTCTCAGTCTTCTTTACCGGTGCCATAGCAGGCTGGTACGCGCTCGCGCAAAGGGTTCTGAATGCACCAATGACATTGATTGGTACCGCGATCGGACAAGTGTACTTTCAGAAATCAGCAGAATTCAGTAGCGATCCTGAAAAATTAAAGCAGCTTACCTGGAATCTTTACCGAATTCTTCTCATTGTGGGAATCTTGCCACTAGGTGCAGTATTAGTCTTTGGGGATTTATTGTTCGGGTGGGTTTTCGGCGCAGAATGGACCAACGCAGGTAACTACGCGAGCATGCTTAGCGTTTGGATCTTGTTCGTTTTCATTTCGTCTCCTTTGTCAAACTTGTTTTATGTGCAAGAACGACAAAGGCAGGGGCTTGTTCTACAGGCTGTGATTTTTGCGTCCAGATTTTTAGTGGTAGCAGTCTGTGTTTTATGGCATCTAGATGCTTATTATACCGTAGCATTATTCGGCGCAGTCGGCGCATTGATTTTCTTCGGACTCATCTGCCATTTACTAGCAAGAGTCGGTATCAAAATTTTCAACATCATTATCTTTACGACTGCAGTGCTAGCCGCTGTACTCCTTCCAATGCTGTTAATTCGGTTCCTGATATGGATGTAGTATTCCAACCAAAATACAATCACGGATACTCATGGTATCTCAACAACGGGATAGCCGTAAAGGGATACGCGTGGAACGAGGCAGGAGAATTACTTCAAGAGCAAAAGCTGGCAGCGGTATTCAATGAAATAACCACTAGAGACTCTTTGGAAACACTACTTCGTTCTCTGAATGGGTTGTTTGTAGTAGCAGGGACTAAGAAAGATAGGGTGTTCATCGCGGCAGACCGAACCCGCAGTTTTCCACTGTTCTACAAATCAGAATGCAATCGGCTCTTAATAACCGATGCAGCTTATGAGGAGGCTTTAGAAGCTTCTATAGATCAGGTCGCACTGGAAGAGTTTCAATGCACCGGATATGTGACCGGCAATTGTACTTTCTTCAATGATATACAGCAAATACAGGCGGGAGAATATTGTTGGTTTTCGGGTGAAATAACCCGTAAGTTCTATCATGTTTACGCCCGTGATAAAGTAATAAGGCTGCCTTTTGAGGATTTAAAACAAGAGCTTAAACAGATCTTACATAGGGTTGGTCAGCGGTTGGTAAAAGTGTTGAACGGAAGAACTGCTGTACTGCCTCTCAGCGGTGGTTATGATTCCCGCCTGATCGCCTCACTGCTGCATTTAAACAAATACCAAAAAGTGATTTGCTTTACTTACGGGCATCCACAGGATCCCGAGGTGAAGGTATCCCAAAGAGTTGCAGCATCTCTTGGCTTTGAATGGCATTTCGTGGAATATTCCAATCAGCATCTTAAACAGCTAATGAATGTCGACGAATTGAATTCTTATATCAGTTATTGCACCAATGGGATGGGGGCAATTTTTCTTCAGGATTTTTACGCCGTCAAGAGGTTATGTCAAAACGGTATTATTCCACCCGATGGTGTATTTGTACCCGGGCATACCGGTGATTTCATCTCCGGCGGACATTTGATTTCAGGATTAGACAATGCTAATCTTATCGAAAATATATTGAAAAGACATTACGCGCTTAAGGCTTCGGTCCCCCACCAGTTTAGTGACAGAGTGAAGCGTAGTTTACTGCAAATTGAGGCCTATGAAAATTTCGACAATTGGAATCTAAAGGAGCGCCAGTCAAAATTTATTATCAACTCCAACAGGGCTTATGAGTTTTTTGGACATCAGCATCTGATTCCTCTCTGGGATAAAGAGTTGGTTTTATTTTTTCAGAATATTGAACTGCAGTATAAGCTCGGGAGGGTTCTTTACGACCCTGTGATCTTCGAATCGTTTTTCGATACGCTCCATATCGGATTCCGGTCGGCTCTAAAACCCGTGTTTATTCGTAAACTTTCGGGGGCATATCGAAGAATATATCGGCGATTGTATCGCGACAATTATAATTTCAAATTTACCGTCCTATTTTTCTCAGCCATTCAAAACCCAGGTTTACCTTGGAATAGTACTAAGCTTAATGTTAATGGCGTTTTAGCAGCATGGCTGGCGAAGCGACTGCCCCATAAGCTCGGATCTAAGTCTGACGGCAAATGGATATGATTCGACGACTGGCAGCAACCAGCCATGAGATAAGGCTTGCTTTGTCTGGGCATTGCTGTTCTTGTGATGCCGTACTTAGCGATGTCGGCACCATCAGGAGCTACATAACCATAGCGTTCCATTCGGCTGTCATACGTGCGTTCACCGTAACTTCTAGGCTGTGCTGTGGCAGTTGGTTGTTCCTACGTAGGCGCGTATTCTAAGTCATTGCGTCCTCTGCGAATTAACTTTGCGTCCTCTGCATGAACCGATTTTTTTTCACGCAAAGAGCGCAGAGTAGCTACTACATACTATCTCATTGCGTGCTCTGCGAATTAACTTTGCGACCTCTGCGTGAACCGATATATTTCTCGCAAAGAGTGCAGAGAAGATGCTGCGTATTTTAAATCTTTGCGTGCTCTGCGAATGACTTTGCGTCCT
>CAZWPF010000002.1:0-4501 GCA_964636205.1 uncultured Chitinophagaceae bacterium
TGTCGGAAAGCACAATGCCATTGCTTCGGAACTAATGCAGAATAGCCTCTTCAATTACTCGGACTAGTCCGCCGATAATCTGACGACTATCGAAACTTGATTGGATCAGATGGTAACCGTTCCGTGCTATTTCCACTGCCCTATTGGGATTATTAAACACTTCAAGCAGCCGATCTCTAAATTCTTCAGGAGTATCAGCCCTCAAAAAATGAATACCGGGAGTAGCCTCAATTCCCTGCATACCGATAGTCGTACTTATAACTAGTTTGCCAAGACTCATAGCCTCTAATATCTTGACACGGATACCTCCGCCTGCACGCAAGGGAACTATCAATATCTGCTTATCTTTTATAAATGCACCGGCCTCAGATACCTCACCCGCACAATGAACCCCCTCTGGCAACTGTTTTCGCAGAAAATCAGGCATGCTTCGCCCTGCAAAATGAAATTTAAACTGAGGCAGTGCCTCATGAATGAGTGGCCAAATATCATGGACAAACCATTGCATGGCCTCCTGATTCGGGATCCAGTCCATCGCTGCCAAATGATACCCCTGCCAATAGACAACAGGCACATCTTCCTCTCTTTCGGCGGACTCTTTCAAATCTATCCCGAAAGGAGTGATATGAAGATGGGTTTTACAACCTGAATTGGTAATAACATTGGCATCAGCACTAGTAATCGGGAGAAGCAAATCCGCGTCCTTCCAAGCCTGCAATTCGAAAACTCTGATTCTTTCTGCCAACACCCGAAAATACCACCTCTTCATTACATGTTTGGTGTCCCGTGCAAGTCTTTGCCAAATATGCCATTCCACATTGTGCAATCGCTGTACCAGCAGAGCTTTCGAATTATTCCTGATGATCTCCAGATAAACATTCAAATAAATGCTTTCCATTTGCACCACATCAGGCTGAAACTTTTGCAATATCGATCGAAGTTTGTCGCCAAAAGCCTTATTTAGAAACCGATCAGCATGCTCGGGAGTCTTCCTAAAAAGAAAATTCCATAGCACAGGTATTGGCTTTATACTGTTGTCGACCTCGACTGTCTCGAAATGTTCTATATAGGAATAAAGACGCGATTTGATTGCCGTGGACACATGATGGCGAGAAGTATTCATCGCCAATAGAAAAACTTTCCACCCCGCCTGATGATAGCCCTTGATCATTGCATCCATTGCCAACGCGCCACCATCAGATAGTGGATAAGGAATACGATTAATAACAATAAGTATACTGCGGGACACAAGAAATATTCGGGTCTGAACCTAAATTTGAATCTCGAAACAAGATACAAATTTAGTCCACAAGGCGGAAAGAGTTATTTTTACAGCATGACCAAGAAAAAACTGGTATTTCTGGGAAGCAAACCCATTGGATATACCTGCTTTCAATATTTGCTCGAACATGCTGCTTCATTAAATATAGAAGTAGTAGGACTGCTGACCCGTAAGCGAGATGAATTTTCAGACACCTTCGATCTCGGTCGACTGGCGGCTGAGGCCGGGATACCATTGATCGTTAATCCGGAAGATATTCCCGAATGCGATCTGATGTATTCTGTGCAATATCATCAGATTCTAAACGCGACTGACCTCGCTAAAGCCCGTCAGGCCGCTGTCAATTTACATATGGCTCCATTGCCGGAATATCGCGGATGCAACCAATTCTCATGGGCTATAGCCGATGAAAAAGAAGAATTTGGAACAACCATACATCTGATGGATACCGGAATTGATTCGGGCGATATTCTGTTTCAAAAGAGATTCCCCATCCCTAAGGATTGTTGGGTGGAGGAGCTGTACAAACTAACTTTTAATGCGTCCGTGCGGCTGTTTCAGCAGACCTTGGCACATATCGTCAAGGGCAATTACAATCGGGTACCCCAGGAGTTACTGATCCCTAAATACGGTACAATTACTCATTACCGTAGGGATATTGAACAGTTGAAGCAACTGGATCCATCCTGGCCAAAATCGAAAATCGACCGACATGTCCGTGCGACCAGTATGCCCGGATTTGAACCACCCTACTTTCTGGAAGACGGAAAGAAAATGTACATTTCATCGCCCTCCGTATGAAGCGCAAACGCATTGTATTGACGATCATCAACGAACCGGTGTACGATCAGCGTATGATTCGGATTTGCACTTCCTTGCACAACGCGGGCTATGATGTTACGCTAATCGGTCGGAAAAAACCGGGCTCGCGGCCGTTGGTATCGCGCCCTTACCGTCAAATCAGAATTTGGCAAGGACTAAATCGGGGGAAATTGTTTTTTGCCAGTTTCAATCTCAAATTGTTTTTCGTTTTGCTATTCACCCGGATGGATGCAATTTGTGCTATTGATCTCGACACAATCCTTCCGGTATATTATATTTCTAAATTACGTAGAAAACGGCGAGTTTACGATGCTCATGAGTTGTTTTGTGAACTGGAAGAGGTGGTTACCAGACCGGCCACTAAGAAGCTATGGAAGTGGATCGAACGACATACGGTGCCACATTTCGACTATGGATATACGGTGAATGAAAGCTATGTACGGGAATATACCCGGATGTATGGCCGCTCTTATGCTGTAGTTCGGAACGCTACAGTACTACAACCGTTTGCCATTCCACCTAAAAAAGAAAAATATATTCTGTATCAGGGAAGCGTCAATAAGGGGAGATGCTTTGAAGAACTGATACCGGCGATGCAGCAGGTGAATGCCCGGCTGATTATTTGTGGAGAAGGCAATTTCTACGAGGAAGCTCGTGCTATGGTAGCAGAATTGGGGTTGGAGGAAAAAGTGATTTTCAAAGGCTATATTTTACCTCAAGAACTACCGGAATATACCCGACAGGCATATGTCGGCATTACATTGTTTGTCGCCACCAGTTTGAGCAATGAATTGTCACTGGCCAATCGGTTCTTTGACTATATGCATTACGGTGTACCGCAATTAGCGCCACATTATCCTGAGTACGAACGTATCAACAACCAGTTTCAGGTAGCTCATTTACTTTTTGAGATCACTCCTCAAACGATAGCAGATGCACTAAATAAGCTCTTGGAGGATGAGCAGTATTATCGGCAATTACAGCGAAATTGTATGCGGGCACGTGAGGTTTACTGTTGGCAGGAAGAGGAAAAGCGGTTGTTGCAGGTGTACGAAAAACTATTTGCTAATGACTGAGGACAGTCAAAATAAAAGAGAGATACGGTTTAGCGTTATTATACCTGCGTATAATGCGGAAGCCACCATCCGTGCAGCAATTCTGTCCTGTTTGGAACAGACCTATCCGCCATTTGAAATTATTGTAGTAGATGATCGTAGCAATGATCAGACGGTTGCAATTGCACAAGGGTTTGGAACAGCCGTTACCGTAATTAGTTCAGAAAATAACCGGGGACCTTCCGCATCCAGGAATATTGCATGGGATCATGCTAGTGGTAACTATATAGCTTTTTTAGATGCTGATGATACATGGCACCGAGAGAAACTAGCTTTGATTAAGGGGCAGTTGGAGCAACTTACCGATGCCAACTTTATTGTTCATCCTTTTACTTTATCACCCTTGCCCGAGCAGTTAGAAAATGTTCCAAATGCCATTCGACTTTCCTTCCGCCGACTATTGTGGAGGATTCCTCCTAACAGACCCTGTCACCCTTCATCTGTTGTAATTCGAAATCTTCCGGAATATCGTTTTGAAGAAACGATGCGTTATATGGAAGATTACGATTTATGGTTGCGTATCGCAGAAAGACATCCTTTATATTGGTTTCCTGTTGCGTTGACTCGCTTAGGTCGGCCGGTTTTATCTAAAGGTGGTCAAAGCAGCAATAGATGGGCGATGCGAAAGGGAGAAATAAGAACATATTTCCGTTTGGCTAAACGTAAATCAAGCTATTACTTGTTACTTCCAATTTTGCTTTTACTGAGCTTGTTTAAACATCTAATAAAAAAAATCAGCGGCTAAACCGCTGAATTTAATGATTAGTCTCTACGATCAACTCTTGGAGTGCACCTTTTTCGATTCGAACTACTCTTGCCGGGAATTTTCGGATAATCGAATAGTCATGGGTAGCCATAATAACTGCTGCTTGGTAATCCTTGCAAATATTGATTAGCAACTGCATGATTTCATCTCTGGTTTCCGGATCCAGGTTTCCAGTAGGCTCATCGGCCAATATGAGCTTGGGATTATTGAGCAATGCTCTGGCGATATCGACCCTTTGCTGCTCTCCCCCACTCATTTCATAGGTCATTTTAAATCCTTTACTTTTCAATCCCACCTTATCCAACACATCCTCTATCTTTTCTTTCATCAGCGCTTTGTCTTTCCAGCCGGTAGCTCTTAAAACGAAAGCCAGATTATCAAACACATTTCTGTCGGTTAGCAAGCGAAAATCTTGAAAAATAATTCCCAGATTCCTTCTCAATAAAGGGATAGACGACCATTTAAGAGATTTCAGATCAAAGCCGGCTACAGCACCCTCTCCTTCTTTCAGGTAAA
>CAZWPF010000002.1:4511-38193 GCA_964636205.1 uncultured Chitinophagaceae bacterium
AATGTCTTAAGAAGACTAGATTTTCCGCTTCCGGTTTTCCCTATCAAATAGACAAACTCTCCCTTTCTAACTTCAAAATTTACATTTCCAAGAATCAAATTCTTGCCTTGATATATCTGTGCGTTTCTCAGTGAAACGATTGGCTGCTCGTTCATGTGGATCCTTTGGAGCAAATATAATCATACCTCTGCTAATAGACAGTGAGGTAGGTACTCATTTTTACAAACCTTTGAATAATTGGTTGTTTGACAAAAAACTCCGCCGCGAAAAATTTCGCGGCGGAGCCAAAACATCTCTATTGAGAAAGGTACTAACTAGTAAACAACCAGCTTTTCAGTCATGGTAGTGTTACCACTTACCAGTTGAACCATATACATACCCTTAGTAGCTACTGCAGATGCAGGGATTTCGATTTTGGTCAGACCTTGAGGGTTCAGCTGTTGATTTACGCGATAAACAACTTTACCAGCAACATCCATAACTTGAACCTGAGCGGTACCTTGACCACCATTTACTACCAGGTGAGCACCACCTTGAGTTGGGTTAGGAGTAATCACCATACCTTGGCGTTGCATTACTTCGTCGTTTACACCGGTAGGGAATTGGCTGATATGGATACGATCGATGAAGAAGTTGTTACCTGAACCCAGAGCATTTTGGAATGTACCCGGATTGAAACGGAAACGGAACATCACCCCGTTGCTAGCGTTTCTTACAACGTTTGGAATAGGAATACTTTGCAATTTCCAAGCACCCATCCACTCAGGGAAGAATTCGTAGCTCAGTGTACCATTGTTACCCAAATCACTTTTAGTGATTGTAGTCAATGGGAACCAAGTATCACCACAGTTAGTTGAATAGTGAATAACCAGTGAGTCGGTCATTTCAGCAGGATTAGAAGTACGGAACGCACCGGCTGACATGAAGTTCAGGTTACAGTTTTCAGCATATTGAGGATCTGAAAGGTCGAACAACGGAGTGAAGAAATCATCATAATCACCGCGAGGAGTACCTGTCAGGAACGAAGGAATAGTGGTTCTCTTATCGTAGTTCTGATAGTAGATAGAGTACTTATCGTAATAACCGGTTCCTTCGTGCAATTTCCATTGAAAATAGTTGTCGTAGTAGTTAAATATAGGCCATTTGTCAACATCTCCATCAGGGTTAAATTCCTGATAATAACCTTTTGCATTAGTAGCATTAGGATCAGCAACGTAGATAGCTTTCTTTTCAACAGTAGTGCTACCAGTATTGTTACCTGTAGCAGTCAGTGAAACCGTAACCCAACCAGGTTGAGAGAAGGTAACTCCGTTGTTGATTACAGGTAATTCAGAAGTAGCAGGAGATGCGCCATTAGAGAATTTCCAGGATCTGGAAATGATAGTATCGTTCCAGCTTCTGTCGGTAAATCCAAAACGAGTAGTACCATTAGCACAACCGTAAACTTTATCAGAAGCACCGCTTCCGGCCAATCTGTTTACAGAGAATTCAGCAACCGGAGGTAAGTCAGGCAATGGAGCCAAAGCACCGGTAGCTTTGAGGTTAGATGTAGAAATCAAATTGTTACGACCCGCAACGGTTGAATTAAGTGCTGCACGCATACGTTCAACCTGACCAGTAGTAAACATCTTCGAGCAATAGGTATAATCCATTACGTTTTGTGCGTTGGTAGTATCAGGATAATCGATAACCAATGCATCACCAACGCTATCGCGCAAACCGGTAAGTTTGAAATAACCGTAGCGCATTACGATATTATAGAAATAACCGTATTTCTTATCATTATTTACAGCAGAAGTGATACGCATAGCACCGGGAACTTCTTCAACAAACTGAATAGTCGGAGTGTCTCTCAGAGCCAATGGATTTTGAGTGAATACCAGTTTATAATCTTTACCTGCCGGTACGGTGAAGGCAACCGGTACACGCTGACGCGCATAAGAAACGGTAGTATTACCAGTATAGCTGGCAATCACATTGCTATTTCTCTTAACTGCAATCGTAAACTCACTACCAATAGTGTCGGTAGGATAAATATCAACTGAATCGATATAAATACGAGTTGGGGTATTGAAACTAATACCTACATCTGTATTACGATCTCCTGCAACATCAGGGCGAATCTTACCTGCTGATGTAGAAGAACTGGTTCCGTAAGCAATGTCCCAATTATAGAAGAAATTATACAATGAGCCGGTTTGCTCGCGGTGCAATGTAATTACGTTAGCAACACTAGTGATATAACCACCACCTGCAACATCGCGCAACATTCCGGGGTTATTGCGGAATACGATTTGATATCCGGAATCAGCAGCTACAGCAAAATTAACAGGAACTGTTTGCGGACCACCACTAACTGAAACATTAGTCATAAATGAATCAATCACGTCACCATAATGACGCAACAAAACAGTAAATGGAGAACCAATAGCAGCAGCAGGATAAACATCTACTGATTCAATAGTCAGATCCTGATGTGCAGTAAACTCGATACCAAACAGGTTTGACTGAGATGCACTAGGTATAATTGACTGATTCAGTGCCAGACGACCCATGTACATTTTGTCATGAATACAAGCAGTATCATAAATATGTACCGGAGAACAGCCACTGCCCAAATGCCCCTCTGTAGGAGGAGTATCATCCACTTCATCATCACCACAAGCTACGCCCGGGTTGTTGGTGGCACCCCATGGGTGATCCAAATTGAAGACGTGACCGATTTCATGAGAAATAGTATTGTCACGATGCACATAATCATAACGAGAAATAACCCCGTCATAATACGGGAACGACGCTGCTCCTGATGGTTTCAAAGCGTAAGCTGCCGCATTTGAAGTAGATGAAAATCCATTAACCACCCAAATATTCAAATAAGAATCCGGAGGCCATTGATCCAACTTCGATTGATCATCTGCATTTCTCGCTAAATAAGACCGGCGACGGGTAATACCACGGGTTGGTTGACCACTCGGATCTTTAGTAGCCAGATGAAAGCGAATATTCGCTTTACCGATATAGGGAACTAATATAAAGCTATCCTGAGTAACCGGCACTTTTACATTGCCGCGAAACTGAGGAATAACATCTACTGTATCCACGTTTTCACGATTGAACATCTTGTTGATACGAACCAATTCATTGAAAATCGTATCATCAGGGATGAACTCATTGCCATAGTCGTGAATAATATGAAACACTACCGGAACGTGATATACCTCATCGTCCGCAGTAGTTTTGGCAAATCTGCGAAGATCGATCTGATTTATTTTCTGAGCGATCTCCTGCCTTAATTGCTCTTCATACTTCGCTACCTCCGGGTTTAACTGACGCAGTTGCGCATGCACTTCGTCAGCGTAGCAGCGAAAACTTGTCTGCGCCGTAGCCATACCCGCAAGGCATGTAGCGGCAGACATAAGTAAAATAGCTTTTTTTACCATCTTTTATCGTTATAAATTAATAAGCTAAGCGCCCAAAGATAGTGATTCCTATCAAAAAACATTGCCTTAATAACCGGATTTTTTTATCAATTTAAAACTTAGTTTCTATGATGTATCGATTGCAGTTTTCTAATGTTTCATTTATTAAAGATTCGTTACAGATCCATTAATATTATGACGCACTATAATTTCCGCAACTCATAAATTTTTTGAACTAATTCGATTTTAATTTTATTAATCGATCTGAACGAAATTATTTTATCTCCACTATTAATTGTAAATCAACTACTTAACAATTCTTTCAATTTGCTATTATTACACTTTATGATTATATTATAGTCCTTTTAACCTGTTTTTTTCTACCTTTGCACACTCAGTTCAGACTAACTATCTGAACGATTCCCTCCAATGGGTCTTATCGATGTCTCCGACATCTTATGAGTTGGATTTTTTTTTCCGCTCCATAAATATCATTTCAGGACAATCTGATTTACTTTTTTCGTTGTCCGTCCCATTTCAAAAGCCTTAACAGAAGGTTAAATTGGTTTTGATAAAAAACCTTGTTCTGTTTATCAAAAAAATGAACATCACCATCTATCATCCCTCCCATTTACCTGAAGAATTCAAGAAAAAAGAAATTGTCTCCTTCCTGTACCACCATCTGGATCAATATGGCGACGAAAGTGTCGATATCGAAAAAGCCTGCAACTATTCACTAGGCATAAACGGTAAAAGCGGCGGCGTAATAATTACTGCTACAACCGACAATCAATTAATCGGTGCTGTAGTCATCAATAAGACCGGTATGGAGGGCTATATTCCCGAAAATATTCTGGTCTATATAGCCATCCATAAAGATTTCCGTGGCAAAGGCATTGGCAAATCACTGATGAAAGCTGCTATCCAAAACACAAAGGGGGACATTGCGCTACATGTAGAGCCGGAAAACCCGGCAAAAAAACTTTATGAAAAATTGGGCTTCACCAATAAGTATCTGGAGATGCGTTTAAAAAAATAACCATGGCATTCATTACACTCGACAAAGAGAAACTACAATCAAATTACCGATACCTCGACAAGTTGTTCCGAAAGGAAAATATTGAATGGTCGGTCGTATCAAAGGTGCTTTGTGGCAACCGTGACTATCTCGAGGTATTGCTAAGCCTTGAAATTCGTCAGGTTTGCGACTCCAGAGTCAGTAATTTGAAAATGATTAAATCAATTGCCCCGAAAGTGGAGACCGTTTACATTAAACCTCCACCCCGCCGCTCGATCCGACAAATTGTAACCTATGCCGACTATAGCTTCAATACTGAATATGACACCATCAAGCGACTTTCAGATGTTGCAACAGAACTCGGAAAGACACACCGGATCGTCATTATGATCGAGTTGGGCGAACTACGAGAAGGGGTGCTGCGAGAAGACCTAATTGATTTTTATGAGAAAGTATTTCAGCTACCCGGAATTGAAGTGGCAGGTATTGGGACGAACCTAACTTGTATGTACGGGGTCTTGCCTAATCACGATAAACTCATTCAACTTTGCCTATACAAACAACTCATAGAAGCGAAGTTTAATAAGACAATACCTTATGTTTCCGGTGGGGCTTCCGTTACCATTCCTTTAATCCACAAGGGCTTGCTTCCCCAAGGAATCAACCATTTTCGGGTTGGGGAAACACTGTTTCTGGGTACCGATGTGTACCATAATTCAGTATTCGAAGGAATGCATCAAGATGTATTTAAGTTTTATGCAGAGATTATCGAACTTACCGAAAAGCCTGCAATACCGATGGGCGAATTAGGTCATAACCTCACCGGAGAAACTATGGAATTTAATAGCACCGATGGCAGTACAAGTTCTTATAGAGCCATTATAGACGCCGGTCTGTTAGACGTGGAACCCAGTCACCTAATGCCCGTCAATGAAAAGCTAAATATTGTGGGGGCCAGTTCGGATATGATTGTTGTCGACTTAGGCAGCAATCCCGACCAATATAATGTTGGCGATCTGCTGGAATTTCGGATGGACTATATGGGAATATTGAGAATAATGAATTCGGACTATATCGACAAAAGGGTGGCGAATGACCAACAGTCTGGTCCAAATCCCTCCATCAAAAAAAGACCATTTCAAATGATCAGCAATTAATCGGAATGCTTTACAACCTGCCCACGCAGATATCTCTAAAGTATTGCTCCAACTTTTGGGCTATCAAATCCCAATTGAAGCTGGTCTGAGCTACTGCTCTACCCTTCTCTCCGGTCATTCTACGCAACTGTTCATCATCTAATAACTGTGAGACCCGATTGGCAAATTCCGCCGGTTGGGTCTCCATAAATGCGCCACTGCCGCTCTCGATTCCCAGTCCACGAAAACCTACCTGAGAACATACTACCGGCACACCCATGGCCATCGCTTCTATCACCTTATTTTGTGTTCCCGCCCCAAACCGTAACGGAGATACTACTACACTGGCGCTGTCATATACAGCTGCCAAATCCCTTACAAATCCGGTTACCTGTACCTGAGGTCCGGCCAGATCATTCACTTTTTTTACCGGACGCTGTCCTGCAATTACAAACTGAACATGGGGATGCCTTTCCCAAATCAATGGCAAAATTTGTTCCCTGAAATAAACGACTGCATCGACATTCGGGGCGTAGTCCATATTTCCGGTAAACAATAACGTATCTGATCGGCTATAATCGTGTGCGCTTGAAGAAAAAGTCTCCAGGTCGACTCCATTGGGCAGTAATCCCAGATTATCGACATGATGCTGCTGTCGCAAATATTCCAGATCTTCGATCGAACAAGTAAGGGCTAAATCATAACTCGAGATAACGTTCTCATAACGGAATACCCGCTTCTGTTCCATTTGCTCAAAATGCTTTCGCAAAAGTCCACGGGGCACCTGATTCCTACGCTCCCAATATAAGGAAAACGCATCCGGCAAATCCAGTATTCTCGGCACGGATCGCTCACCGGCCAAATAAGGTGCCATTCTTAAATGCTGAACATGCACAGCATCAAATTGGTGTTGCTGAAGCGTCGTTTTGACCAGTCGACGCATCTCGGCTGATTGAAAATATAATACCTGAAATGGCTTCGTATCCCAGAAACCATTCAAGCAGTTCAAAGCAGATCGCCATTTAGGTAGATAAACCAGTTGAACACTGGTGAAAATTTGCTCCAAATCTTTTTTGTATTCAAACTCCGCCTTGGTCTGCGCGAAAGTCAGCAGATGCAATTCGTGCTTTCCCTTTAACCTTTTTGCGAGGTTATAGATCTTCAATTTATCGCCTCTATATGGCGGATAGGGAATTCGATTGGCGAGAAAAAGTAACTTCAAGGGAATGGAGGAATTTATAACCGGGTTGCTACCTTAGGATTTCATGTCCTAATTTATCTCTTTTCGTCTGAAGATAAAATTCATTGTGAGGATTAGGCTTCATTTCGATAGGCACATTCTCCACAATCTCCAAACCATAACCCAACAATCCTGCTCGTTTTTTAGGATTATTTGTCATCAGGCGAATCTTGGAAACACCCAAATGGCGTAATATCTGAGCACCCACACCATAATCACGCTGATCGTTTTTAAATCCGAGCGCCAGGTTAGCCTCTACCGTATCTTTACCCTCTTCTTGTAATTTATAAGCTTTGAGTTTGTTGAGCAGTCCGATACCCCTGCCCTCCTGATTCATATACAAAACCAGTCCTTTGCCTTCTACCTCTACCATCTCCATTGCTCTTTGGAGCTGTTCACCACAATCGCATCTCAGCGAATGTAAAATATCACCCGTAACACAAGAACTGTGCACTCTTACCAAAATAGGCTCGTCCTTCTCCCAGGCTCCTTTGATCAAGGCAAGATGCATTTCCCCCGTGTTCCTTTGCGTAAAAGACACGAGCTCGAAATCCCCGAATTTGGTAGGCATTTGCACCCGCACTTCTTCTTTAATCAAAGACTCCTTCTGCAATCGATATTCAATCAGGTCTTTGATAGAAATGATTTTGAGATCGAATTTCTTAGCGATCTCCATCAGCTCCGGCAGTCGGGCCATAGAGCCATCATCATTCATAATTTCGACCAAAACTCCTGCCGGCTCAAACCCTGCCAGTCTAGCCAAGTCAACCGTTGCTTCGGTATGGCCGGCTCTTCTGAGCACCCCTTCTTCTCTTGCTCTAAGTGGGAAAATATGTCCCGGCCTGCCCAGATCTTCCGGTTTGGTCTCCGGATCAATCAATGCCTGTACCGTTTTAGCCCTATCGTGAGCCGAAATTCCTGTTGTACAGCCATGTCCGATCAAATCCACAGATACCGTAAAAGGTGTTTGGTGCAAAACGGTATTATCTTCAACCATCAGGTTGAGTTTTAATTCATCACAACGAGCCGCAGTTATTGGTGCACAAATTAAACCCCGTCCGTGTTTTGACATGAAATTGATAATCTCCGGGGTCACGTTACGTGCAGCTGTCACAAAATCGCCCTCATTTTCACGATCTTCGTCGTCCACTACGATCAACAGCTTTCCATTTCTCAGATCTTCTAGAGCAGACTCAATAGTATCAAGCATATATTTGCTATCAGGTTGTTGTAAAATACAAAGTTACAACTTTCACAGCAGCCAAGTCCAGCGAAATATGCTGAAGATGCTATAGAAAATGTAAATATTCTATCCTTAAGAGCTGGTTCGTCACCATGTAGACGCCCTTTTTAATCTCGAATAATTCTAACTTTGGTAGCAATGAACACATGTTTTCTCCTTCTGGGCAGCAATCAGGGAGATCGGATCAATTGGCTTCGGCAGGGGGCCGGACTGATTGCGGATCTTTGCGGTTCGATAGTCGGCAGCTCCGGCATTTACGAGACTGCCGCCTGGGGTTTAGAAGAACAGCCAGACTTCCTAAATCAGGTTATAAAAATATATACAGCCCTTAGTCCGGAAGAATTGCTGGAGCATATTCAGCAGATAGAAATAAAATTGGAACGGCAACGAATCGTAAAATGGGGCCAGCGAACTTTAGATATTGACATCTTGTTTTATAACGATTTGATTTTAAATCACCCAAATCTTACTATACCCCACCCTTACTTGGCCGTTCGTCGTTTCACACTGGCGCCGCTGGCAGAGCTGGCTCCTGAATGGGAGCATCCGGTTTTACATCTCTCCGTTTCTCGCTTATTACTCGACTGTCCGGATCCCTTACCTACGCGCAGAATATCCGATTAACAACTCAAGTAGATAAATATAATCATAGATAAACGAAAGCAGGCAGTCGAACAATCAACTGCCTGCTTTTATCAAATAGAAATATTTGTTTGATTACCAAACTTTTGCCCGAATTTCTTCTGGACGGTACATTTTATCACCTGGTTTAATATCAAAAGCCTCGTAGAATTCCGGCATATTGCTCAATGGAGCGTTGCAACGGAGTTCATTTGGTGAGTGAGGATCTGTTTTAATTCTTTGCGCCAATTCTTCAGGACGGGTGCTCGCTCTCCAAACTTGTGCCCAGCTCAGGAAGAACCTCTGTTCCGGAGTAAATCCATCGATTTTCTCTCCTGATTGTCCTTGAGGCGTCTTTTTAAATGCTTCATAAGCAATGGCCAAACCACCAAGGTCGGCAAGATTTTCTCCCAAAGTCAGCTTACCGTTTACAGGAATACTATCTAAAACGATAAAGTTATTAAACTGAGTAACTACTACATTGGCTTTCTCGTCGAATTTCTGCGCATCCTCCGGTGTCCACCAGTCCTTCAAGTTACCGGTTTCATCATATTGACGCCCTTGGTCATCGAAACCGTGAGTCATTTCGTGTCCGATTACTGCACCTATTCCACCATAGTTTACTGCATCATCAGCATCGAAATCGAAGAAAGGATATTGCAAAATTCCGGCTGGGAAAACGATTTCGTTAAATGCCGGATTGTAATAAGCGTTGACAGTAGGCGGTGTCATCGCCCATTCGGTACGATCTACCGGCTTGCCCAGTTTGCTCAGATTATGTTCGTATTCAAAAGCAGCCGCATTCAACACATTAGCTACATAGTCATCAGCTACGATATCCAGTTTGCCATAATCCTTCCATTTGTCAGGATAGCCAATTTTCTTAATAAAAGTGCCCAGTTTGGCCAGAGCTCTCTGCTTAGTAGCATCGCTCATCCAGTCCAGGCGCTGAATACGGTCTGCGTAGGTTTGTTGCAGATTATCTACCAAATCGAGCATTCGTTGTTTGGCTTCAGGACGAAAGTGGCGGTCTACATATATTTGACCGAGCAATTCGCCAATGGATCCGTCTACTTCAGACAATACCCGCTTCCAGCGAGGTCTTTGCTCTTGCTGACCGCGTAAAGTACGACCATAGAATTCAAAAGCTGCTTTATCCACATCACTATTCAGATAAGATGCCATTTTGTTGACCAAATGGAAACGCAGGTATTGTTTCCAGACATCCACTGGTGTAGTATTCAGCTGGCGTCCCAACTCAGCGAAAAATTCCGGCTGACCTACAATGCAAGAGTCTTCGCCTTTAACCTTCAGCCCGCTCAAAACCTCGTTCCAATCCAAACCAGGAGTGCGCTTATTCAGGGTAGCCAAATCGAATTTGTTATACACTAAATATGGATCGCGCATATCTACTCTTTTCATAGAAGCTGCAGCGAGCTTAGATTCCAATTCGAAAATATTGGCAGCAGCGTTTTCAGCCTCTTCGGCAGAAAGCCCCATAAATCCGAAAATGGTTACCTGGTATTTCTTGTAGGCCTCTCTGATTTTAGAAGTCTGCGGATCAGTGTCGAAATAGTAATCCCGATCCGGCAATCCCAGTCCACCTTGCCAGAACTGGCACATTTGACGAGATACATTCTTATCGTCAGGAGACACGTAGAAATAGAACAACGGACTTAAGCCTGTGGTAGATTGACGAGTAACCTCTGCCAATACATCATTGCCATTTTGAAGGGCGTCGATCCGCTTAAAAATATCATTGAGGGGATTTAAACCAGCTTTTTCGATGGTCGCGCTATCCATACCGCTTCTGTAGAAATCGCCCACTTTTTGTTCGCGGGAGCCTGCTGTTGCTTTAGCGGCTGCAGCCTCTTCCAGCAATTCATGGAGAATTGTGAAATTGTGCTCCTGCAATTCACTAAAACTACCCCAACGGGTTTCCGTTGCGGGAATTGGATTATTTTTCAACCATGTGCCGTTAGCATAGAGGAAGAAATTGTCGCCGGGGCGGACGGTGGTATCCATATTTGCGGGATCCAATAAGACGCGTTGGTTTGCCTGGGAATTTTCCTTCCCTGTTTGGCAAGCCGCCAGTCCGAGCAGCGAAAGGCCAAGCAATGTGTGTTTCAGCTTCATTACAGGTATTTTATTTACGAAGCCAAAAGTACAACATTCCATTTCGCATATGATGCTACCCGCAGGGGGAAAATTGGGGGGAATTGACACACGCCAAACTTAGTCTTCTATCAAAACGAGAAGACTTAGAATTAAATTCCCCTAATATCTATTAGTAACGAGCTTTTACCTCGGCAATGCCCCGTATTCTTTTAAAATACGCTTCATTATCTCGATCCTGACATTCACCCAATCCTGAGATGCATCATTCTCGGGCGCTTTAAATTGCTGGGCAAAGAATACCGGAATAATGCGGATATCGCTTTTATTCATTGAGTTTTTATGTTCCTGAACTTGCTGTATCTGCTCAGTGAAACCTACAACCCAAAAAATATTTTTGCCATCTTGCTCGCCCCATCCGGTTTTATAATACAATCTGTACTCCGGGGTTTCCTCTCGGAGCATCAGGCTCCGAACAATGCGCTGACTTCTTTCAGAGAAACCTTTTAACTCATTAAAGTAAATACGTTTTACCAAGCCTACTTGTTCATCCACTGAAATTTTCAGACTTCCATCGATCCAAAACTGATCAACTTGGTCTCCCATTTCTTTATTACCGTAATTGATGGTATCGAGGTAATACTTCATGGCTTCAGCCCCAATCCTTCTCGCCAATTCCTGATAATACGGCAAATTACTCGTTTCAAACGCCTCCCGCATATTCATATCCTTATTCCATGCGGGGAACTGCCTTTCAACGCTATCCCAGGGAATGACCAATTGATCATCAGGAGCAACGCCGGTTTCCAAAGCAATCAAGGAATTAACGATCTTAAACGTCGAAGCAGGCACTACCTGTTCGAGGCAAAGGTCTTTATTAGTAAAATGAATGACTTCGTGAACCTGATCCCTGAGCATAAAACAACCCTCAGTAATGCCGTATTCTTCAAAATGCTGTTGCCATTCGGGGTGTTCCTTAACCCGGGAATCCTGACAAGACAAGACAAAAAGCATCAACACTAATAAATAAGAAAAACGCATATCGATTGTTATTTTACTGTAAGTTTTGCAAAGGTACTTTAATCGAATGATTGGTTGGATGCTGCTGCCATCTTGATCATCCGCTCGTAATCAACAGGCGACAAGTCATTGAAGAAATAGTGTACCGGGTCTACCTTCTGATTGTTTCTGATCACCTCATAATGGCAGTGCGGTGCGGTACTCTTCCCGGATGTACCAACCCATCCGATTACCTGCCCTCTCTTAACCTTCTCGCCGGGTGTCACTTTGATTCGCACCATATGTGCATATAAAGTCTGATATCCATAACCGTGATGAATGATCACATGGCGACCATAGCCTCCTGCGTCGAATGTTGCCGTCCTCACCGTCCCGTCTGCGGTAGCGTAAATCGGTGTTCCCACGGGTGCTGAAAAGTCAAGCCCCGAATGCAATTTCACCGTTTTATAGATAGGATCGATCCGATAACCAAATCCACTGGTCATTCTCTTTAAATTCTTGTTCGAAACCGGTTGGATGGCGGGGATACTGGCCAACATTTTCTCCTTAGATTGAACTAATTTCAGAAGCGTATCGTGCGATTGCTTCTGGATATCTATTCGGTGTAATAGCTGTGCCAAATCATTTTCTACCTGTTTCATCAAGTCCTCCGTGCTCAAATAGGCAAACCTCCGCGTATGTTGTTCGAGGTATTTCTTTCCATATCGAATACTATCCGGTAAGGGTGCTGATTCAAAAATGGTTCGATAGATCTGATTGTCCCGATCTTCCAGCTCTCCCAGCATTTGACTCAAACTCCCTACCTGTTTATTCAGCAATACATATTGCTCATGCAAATGCAGCAATTCATTACGCATTTGCTTTTCCTTTGGAGAATCAAGCAGATAGAAGGTAATCGCCACCATAATCCCCGCTGTCAACAAGGTAGAGGAGATAAATCCAATAATGCGAAGCAGGCGCACCCGCCAGGAGACAACCAGTTTTTCAAACCGGTGTGTGGTGGTATTATAATAATATTTCCTGACGCGCTTCATGAAACTGAATCCGGTAATTATCCGGAAAGTCGCAAAAATAACCTATTGACCGCAGGAAATGAGTTTTAAAAATTGTAAAAAGCGTTTTTATAGTCTAATTACCCCGACATTGCCGGTGTCGCAAAAGAAAATTTGACAATTGTTACAATAATTGTTTCAGCACATTATAAACCACCTGCGGTTTGCCCAGCGTATAAAAATGCAATACGGGAACACCTTTGAACAAAAGTTCCCGACATTGGTCCAGCAGCCATTCAGCGCCCACTTGCTCGCAGGCCTCTGTTGTCTTGGCCCACTCCATTTCCCTTGACAGTTCTACGGGAATCTCCACATTGAAGATGGATGGCAAAACGGTTAACTGCCGACAACTAGTAATTGGTTTCAATCCCGGAATAATCGGCACTTGTATATCCTGCTCTCTGCAAGCGGCTACAAAATTGTGGTAATGCTTATTGTTAAAGAACATTTGAGTAGTGATATAATCCCCACCCAATTCAATTTTCCGTTTTAGGTGATACAAATCAGTTTCTTTATTCGGAGCCTCAAAATGCTTTTCAGGATATCCGGCAACACCGATACAGAAATCTGTTTTCACTCCGTCCATTATATCTTCTTCGATATATTTTCCCTTATTCAATTCTACAATTTGCTGCACCAATTCATCGGCATAACGATGTCCTTGAGGGTGTGGAGAAAAGAATTTTTCATTGGCTGCTGCATCCCCTCTGAGTGCCAGCACATTGTTTACTCCCAAATAATGCAAATCGATCAATGCATTCTCTGTCTCCTCTTTACTAAAACCTCCACATATCAAATGAGGCACGGCATCCACCCCATATCGGTTCATAATAGCCGCACAGATACCGACTGTTCCAGGTCGCTTTCGAATCTCCACCCTTTCGAAGCTACCGTCCGGTCGGCGTTTATAAACCTGCTCCGCTCTATGGTAGGTCACATTTACAAATGAAGGATTGAACTCCATGAATGGATCTAATAGAGAAAATATGGAGTCAATACTCTTTCCTTTGGTAGGAGGCAAGATTTCCAGTGATATGATCGGCTTGTCCGCTTTGCGGATGTGTTCTGTAACTTTCATTTCGATTTCAGCGGCGTAAAATTAATAAATTTAATGAGTGCTAGGGAACTCAAACTGAGAGATAGACCCTTCGTGCTTCGATGCAGCAGATAAGACCACCATGCTCCCTCAATTAGACAAATATCCCTACATTTGTCGGAAATCATTACTGTTGAAAATATATACAGAAGGACTAATCAAACGTTACCGAAATCGTACGGTAGTTAATCACGTGTCGTTTGATGTTAGTCAGGGGGAAGTCGTAGGACTGCTCGGCCCTAATGGTGCAGGAAAAACCACTTCATTTTATATGGTAGTGGGTCTGGTAAAACCTGATGAAGGCCATGTATATCTGGATCAGCAGGAAATCACTTCCCTACCTATGTATAAGCGTGCCCAATTGGGCATAGGCTATTTACCGCAAGAAACATCCATATTTCGCAAGCTTTCGGTGGAGGATAATATTGGTGCCGTCTTGGAAATGACGAAACTGACTAAGGGCGAACAAATAAAGAAAAGAGATGCCCTACTCGATGAGTTCCGTCTTACGCACGTTCGGAAAAGTCCCGGAGACGTTTTGAGTGGAGGCGAAAAGCGTCGGACTGAAATTGCCAGGGCACTTGCAGTTGATCCCAAATTTATACTATTGGATGAACCCTTTGCCGGTATCGATCCCATTGCGGTAGAGGATATTCAGACCATTGTTGCCAGACTCAAGTATAAGAATATCGGAATACTGATCACCGACCATAATGTTCAGGAAACCCTTTCTATTACAGATAGAGCATATTTACTTTTCGAAGGTAAAATCCTGAAATCCGGAACAGCTGAAGAACTTGCTGAAGATGAGCAAGTGAGAAAAGTATATCTGGGCATGAACTTTGTTCTAAAACGAAAGGATTATCAGATCAATCCATAGTCTGTGATTTCACTTAAACAACCTGGAAAAAGCTATTTGACAAGACTTATTTGAACTTGCCAACAGGAAGTTTTAAATTGTTTTACCGAAGATGGGTGAACCATCCGGTATGTTTTTTATATTTATACCCACAGAACCGATTTCGATTCGTAGAAATGAGCATAATTACCCCGGCACTAAGAGGCATCATCAAGCTCCGTCAGAGTGCAATAGATAATTTCCTATTGAATCCTGTGGATACACAACGTCAGGTTTTCAACAACTTGATCGGCTCTGCTCAATTTACCGAATATGGTAAAAAATTCGGATTCGACGGTATCAATACCGTTGCTGAATTCCAACAACGGGTACCGATCAACGACTACGATTCACTCAAACCATATATTCAGCGAATTCTCGAGGGTAATCAGAATGTACTTTGGCCCTCGCCCATCAACTGGTTTGCCAAGAGTAGCGGCACTACAAGTGACAAAAGCAAATTTATTCCTGTTAGCAAAGAGACATTAGACGACAACCATTTCAAAGCGGGGAAAGATGTATTGACCCTTTATTTAAAACAATATCCCCAGTCGGCCTTTATTGGCGGAAAGTGTCTGGTAATAGGCGGTAGTCATCAAATCAACCAGCTCAATGCCGACTCCTTTTACGGAGATTTATCAGCCGTAATGTTGCAAAACATGCCCTGGGTGGGTCAGCTGGCCCGCACTCCCGATCTCTCCATAGCACTGATGGACGAATGGGAAGAGAAGATAGAAATGATCGCCAGGACCACCATCAACGAGAATGTCACCTTTATCGCAGGGGTTCCAACATGGACAATTGTTTTAATTAAACGCATATTCGAATTGGCTGGAACAGACAATCTGCATGATGTATGGCCTAATCTGGAGTTATATATTCATGGTGGGGTCAGTTTTAAGCCTTATCGGGAGCAATTCCGCAAATACATCCCTTCGGGTAAAATGCATTATTTAGAAACCTACAATGCATCGGAAGGTTTCTTTGCCGCGCAGGATGAGATTGAGAATGAAGGCATGTTACTGTTTCTCAATCACGGTATATTCTTTGAGTTTATGCCGATTGAAGAATATGGAAAAGAGCATCCTGAAACGCTCAGTTTGGCCGATGTCGAAACTAATAAGAACTACGCAATGGTCATCAGTACTAATAGCGGTCTTTGGCGCTATGTACTGGGTGACACCATCCAATTCACTTCTTTATACCCCTTTAGAATCAAAGTTACCGGTCGCCTCAAATTTTTCATCAATGCCTTTGGCGAAGAGGTCATCATTGACAATACGGATCAGGCCATTGCCGAAGCCTGTGCGTATACCGGCGCGGTAGTCAATGACTACACGGCGGCACCTGTATACATGACCGGTTCGGAGAATGGGGCACATGAGTGGATTATTGAATTCGAGCATTTGCCATGTCCACCCGAAACGTTTATGTACGAGGTCGACAAAGCGTTGAAGAATATAAATTCAGATTATGAAGCAAAGCGCCATAAGGACATTGCGCTTCGTATGCCGATCATTCATGTGATGCCAAAAGGCGGATTCAATCAATGGTTGAAGCAGAAAGGCAAATTAGGTGGGCAACACAAAATTCCACGCCTGAGTAACGATCGGCATTTTTTGGAAGAAATGCTCCCGTTTACCGAAAGGGCGTAGGGGCGTATTGCAATACGCCATATCGTAGGGGCGTATTGCAATACGCCGTATCGTAAGGACGTATTTTCGTAGGGGCGTATTGCAATACGCCCCTACGGGTACAACCCCATTCGCATGGCGTTTTTGATCAGACCCACTACATTCTTCGCATCCAGCTTATGCATCAATACCAGACGATAGTTTTCGACAGTGCGCGGACTCAAATGCAACTTTTGAGCGATCTCATGGCTGGTATGCTCCTCTGCAATCAATCGCAAAATCTCCATCTCACGAGCGGTTAACTCAGGAGAACTTCCCGGCACCGAGCGAGATAAGGCATCATGTGCCAAGATATCCTTTATCGCGGGCGAAAAATACTCCTCTCCTCCGCAAACTGTTTCGATCGCCGTAACCAACACATTCTCCTCTTCTGTCTTTAAAACATATCCGTTTGCCCCGTTATTAATACAACTCCTGATCAAGAAGATACTATTGTGTGTTGTAAATATCAGTATCCGCAGCTTGGGAAATCGTTCAGCAATAATCTTTGTCAATTCATCACCTTGGATGTCCGGCAATTGAACATCGACCAGAAGCACATCGGGCTGTGATTCCGGCAATGCCTCCAAAAGAGCTTTCCCGGTTTGGTAACCACCAATGATTCGAATATGGTCAAATCCGCCCAAAAGCGTCTTTAAACCGGATAACATTACCGGATGATCATCTACAATAGCGACTTTAATTATCGTTTCAGCCATATCAATTGCCATTCAAATTTACCTGAGAAAAACTAATTGAAATAGAAGTACCGGAATTTAAACCAGTTTCAATAAGCATCTCCCCTCCCAATTGCTGTATTCTCGATTTCATACTCAACAGTCCCATTCCATCCGACTCCTTTGCCTGTATACCCAAACCATCGTCTTCTATTGTCAGGGAAAAACTGTCGTTAATCAACGTCATCATTACAGTCAGCCTCTTTGGGGCAGCATGTTTCACAGCGTTATGAACCAATTCTTGGATAGCACGATAAATAACCAATGCAAATGATTGATCCAACCTATCCAAAGCACCATAAGAGAAAAAATCTAAACGAAGCGATTTAGTTCTGCTGATACGCTCACAATAGGTTCTTGCCGCTATTTCCAATCCCTGCTGCTCCAACAGTTCAGGCATCAAATTATGGGCAGTTGTACGTAATTCATCAGCAGTTTCTTTAAGCAATTTTATCACTTGTTGGAGTTCCGGGGTATTTCCCGGCTCTCCATATTTCTGCTGAATAGTATGCAGATAAAGCATCATAGCAGAGTGCTGACTCCCTATGCCATCATGCAGCTCGTGTGCAATTCTACGACGTTCCCGCTCTTCACCTTCCATCAATGCCCGCAATCGTTCAATTTCCTTCTCCTGATTCAGATTTCGGATTTTCTCAGCTTGAATTTTCTGTTTGTGAATATTGGAACGGTATAAACTAATAAGCAAAGTGCCCAACAACAACGAACAACCGATAGCACCGCCAATCCACAAATTACGATCCTTCAACCGATTCTCCTGTTCCGCAATCAGCAATCTGTGCTCTACCAGCTGGCGATCCTTTTCTCGACTCTTATATTTAGCTTCGAGTTGACTGGCAATGCGCAATTTTTCCTTACCAAACAGTTCGCCAAACGCCTCTGTACTCATTTTCTGGTATCGAAAAGCTACTTCATACTTACCTAAAGCCTCATATAGCGCAGCCAGTTTTTGATACAAGGACTCCTTTGTATCCTGGATAGTTCCCGCTTCCAACATGTCGAGGGCAGTTAGTAACATTTGTTCTGCGCGAGCATAATCTTTCATCTGTAAATAAGCACTACCCAATCCCATATGGGCAGTAAAAATGACAAAGTAATTGTTGCGTTCGCGAGCATACTTCAGCGCTTCATTAAAATAAGGAATAGCCTTCTCAGGCATGTTCTCCTCCAAATAAATCGCTGCCAGATTCAAATGAGCTATCGGTGGCTGTCGCATTCGCTGCTCCATAAACGCTACATGCTCGAGGTACATTTTAGCCGTGTCGTATTTTTTTAGAGATATATAAGCACCCCCGATATTTGAACGCAAATGAGAGAGGCCGTCTATGTCCCCGTGCTGAATAGCCAAAAGTTCTCCTTGTTTCAAATAATACAGGGCCTGATTTGGATCTCCCATTCTTAACCACAAACTACCTACGGAATTCAGAACCATCGCCTGAACAGGACCGGCATATTCGTTATTATTTAGCTCCTCAAGTGCCATATAAGAATAGGCAATAGCAGTGTCGTATTTTCCTGTATAGAAATAAGGAATGATCGCTGCATTCAACAACCTGATATAAATCCCATGATCATCGGGAACTTTTTCGTGTAAGGCAAGTCCTTGCAGACAATAGAGCAAACTTGAATCATACAACGAACGATTGTTAAAGTAATCGACAGTGTTGTATAATGAATAAATTTCTCCCCTATAAAACCCGATGCGTCTACTCTCATTGATTAACATTCGATAGATTGCCCATGCACTGTCAGGATGCTCCGATTTAATTTTCTCTGCAACTCTAAATTGCGAAACGAGATAGTTGGTATCATATGCCGGAGAAGGATACTCCAAACGTACTTCGGGCAACTCTTGACTAGTTGCAGTCTGAGCCGAAACTACGAGTATGATGAAGATAAACAGAATTATAAAAATATCCGATCCCGGGAGCTTTACCCTTCGCATCAGTCGAACCGATTTTTGTAAATATACGGTTCCGACTTCGCTTTTTACATGCTATTAATAACAAGATTGCTATGTATGTTATTTTTCAAATAAGTAGTTCTACCAGCAGAAGAAAACGTAGTGGTACTCTAATCGGTAATAAAAAAAAGGGATAATATTGCTTGTAAACAACTCAGTATGAAAAAAATACTTTTAGGAATTCTGGCTGGTGCGGGTATTGCCTGCGTAATACCTGCCTCCCCATTATCAGCTCAAGAATTGGCTGTTGACTGGGTGACTCCCATAAAAGGCACCGGTAGATTTATCGTAAATAGTGGTGCTGCAAAAGATCCTCATGGAAATATTATCGTAGTAGGCAGTTTTAAAGATTCACTCGAGGTAACGACAATTACAGGAAATGTAAAATTACTTGCCGGAGATACCGAAGATTTATTTATCAGTAAGCTCAATCCGGGCGGAGGAATAGAGTGGATTAAGCAAGTGGGTGGCAATGGCACCATGGGTATCAATTCTGCCATCAGTGGTGGATCTGACCAGTTTGTCAACCATTATTTTAAGGTTGTTACCGATAACGATGGTAATATGTACATTTCCGGGAATTTCAAGAACACCGTTGATTTCGATCCCGGCGCCGGTGTTGTTGAAAAACAAACCATTTCTTATTTGGGCGGAGCGTTCCCCGGACAGACCCCTCCAACTCTTTGGTATGAAAACGGGTTTATCCTGAAACTCGATAACGATGGTAATTTCGTTTGGGTTCGCAATCTAAAAGGTAAAGCCAACTCTATCTCAGGCATCGCCATCGATGCGGAAAAGAAGTCGATAGCCATTACCGGCTATTTCCAGGATACCGTGGATTTTAATAACGAATTAGGAACCGATGTACTGATCTCCCAACCTCCGGGCAAAAATGTTTTTGTCGCCCGATACAGCACGAACGGTGATTTGATTTGGGCCAAAAATATGGGCGGCGGCGGAAAAAATAATGTCGGTAGTGAAGCCTATGGTATCAGTATGAATAAACAAGGACATATTTTCACAACCGGTTGCTTCTCGGATTCTTCCGACTTCGATCCGGGGCCGGGATATGAAATTTTGAGATCTACCGTATCGCCTGCAGTTAACGTATTTATCTCAAAACTCGATTCTAACGGTAACCATATGTGGGCAAAAGCTGTGGGCTCCTATACAGGGTCTTCAGCAGCCAGAGGTTCTGCAGTTGCTGCCGACAATTCGGGAAATGTAGTGACAACCGGTTTTTTCCAAGGTACCGGCATGTTCGACCCAACGAACAATACAACCATCCCCGGCACTCCTAATCTGAGCATGTATGTGTCCAAGCTCGACTCGACCGGTAATTTTGTTTGGGCTAAATCTTTTGAAAGACCGGGCGGAACCGGGACTACAGGTCCTGACCATGGAACCGGAATTGCTGTTGATGAAAACGATGCCGTTTATGTTTCCGGCTATTTCTACGGATCGATTTTCCTGGATCCTGATGGCACAAAGCCCTCCCGTGAAGTATTTACAACAAACGGCGGTAATCCTGATCCGATCTTGTTTAAACTTGATGCTGCAGGCAACTACCAATGGGGAAAAATCGTTAATACCAAAGCTAATAGCCGCGGATACCATGTTCTGGTCCCCCGCGCTCAGGAAGTGTACTGGAGCGCTACCTTTGGAGATTCAACCACCTTCAATCCATCAGACCCGAACAATCCGATGAAAGATTTCGTCCCCGTAGTTTCTAACGCCAATGGCTTTACTATGAAACTTTTCTGCATAGACACCAGTGAGACTACACTGACTATGGAGGTTTGTGGAGACTCAGCAGTGGTAAACGGTGTGACTTACTTCAGCAGTGGTACCTATAATCAATCTTTACTTAATTCTGTTGGTTGCGACAGTACGCTGATCATCGAATTATCACTGTATCCTGTGATCAAGCCTCAGATAGTAGTTAACGAACAGAAATTAAGTACAGCTACTCCATATAAAACTTACCAATGGATTAAAAACGGACAAGCCATCAATGGTGCTACGGATCCTGAATATAATGTAACTGAAAATGCCGACTATCAGGTTGCAGTAACCACCGATCATGATTGTCCGGATACATCAGATGTATTTTCCGTTACTAACGTAGGTATTTCTGATAGAGTACTGGCGGATCAGGTGAAAATTTATCCCAATCCTGCTCAAGACAAGATCCAAATCAACGCTCCGTTCGAGGTAAACGTACAATTATTAAGCGTGGAAGGTAAATTGATCATCAATGAAAAATCTACCGGATCCATCTCTGTAGAACAATTAACTCCGGGGATGTACTTTATAAGAGTGTCCAATACGGAAGGTCAATTTATCAAAACCGAAAAAATCAGAGTGCAATAGTTCTCACTATTAACCGGATTATTCTAAAACAACCGTCTCTGAGTTCAGGGACGGTTGTTGCATTTTATGACGTGAATAACAAAACCCGCACACGCTGATTAATTCCTTAACTTTGTCACGACTACAAACCGGGTTATCGCCTCAGTGTCCAACTGTGGAGGAAAGTCCGGACAGCACAGAGCAGCGTACCACCTAACGGGTGGGTTTCCGGTGAAATGGAAAACAGACAGTGCCACAGAAAATAACCGCCTTTCTTTTTTAGGAGGGTAAGGGTGAAAATGCAGGGTAAGAGCCTGCGTGTCTTTTTGGTAACAAAGGGACAGGGTAAACCTTACGCGCTGAAATGCTAAATAGGCGGATGCCCGAGGGCTGCTCGTCCGAAGCATCTCCAAGATGCTGCATCCGTGGGTTGGCAGATAGATCGCACCAGTGATGGTGCGACCAGATAAATGATAACCACGCTACCATAAATAGCGTACAGAATCCGGCTTATAGGTTTGTAGTTTTTTCCTTTCCCTATCTCTGCGTCCACTGCTCCTACCGTAAACTTTAGTCCAACAACCTTATACCGGCGCGCTCCAAACTAATCTGCCGGTCTTTGTAAAGACTTCCAATCACCATCTTAAAAGTCTTTTTGCTCATGCCAAAAACCTCGTAAATCTCTTCGGGTGCCGACTTATCCGTATAAGGCAAAAAACCACTGTTGGCACGTAATAATTCCATAATTCGCTCCCGCTCATCAGTCACACGATCAAACCCAGGTTTACCCGTAACAACATCAATTTTACCATCGGGACTAATCCGCTTGACAAATCCGGTAAAACGTTCTCCGTAGTGATACTCCTTAAAGCACTCATTAAAATGCAAAACTCCGGTATGTGCATTATTGATGATTACCTTATACCCAATATCGGTCTTTTGCCAGATAGTCATTTCCAACGGCTCCATTTCCTTCACCGTCAATTGTTCGTTCTGCAGTTTATTCTGAAACTTCTCGGTTGCTGCCACCCTACCCGTTTTTTCATCCTGATAGATCAAGACCAGGTAAGATTCGCCCTTGTGCATTCTTGCCAACTGCTGCGATTTGGGTACAAACAAATCCTTCATCAAACCCCAATGGAGAAACGCACCCTGTTCAGTAGTAGACACTACCTTCAGCAAAACAATCTCACCCACTATACCCATTGGTCGCTGCGTAGTGGCAATCAAACGATCTTCTGAATCGTGATATATAAATACCTCCAACTCCTGATCCACTTCCAACCCTTCCGGGATATAACGAATTGGCAACAACACATCCGTGGTTCCATCAGTTAGATAAGCCCCAAAATCAACAAATCGGGCCACCTTTAACACCTGATATTTTCCTGCTTCCATAATCTATATTTTACTTTAAAACAGCTGTCGCACTGTTTATTATTGCTGCACACTGGCATACATCATTTCAATAATCCTTACCACTTCTCTTCCCTCCTCCGCACTGGTCATGATTGTTCCGTTGTTAGTCAATACATCCACCACATTCTCAATTACCCGGTCATGATTGCTCATTGAGCCCTGATACAAGCCATAATCATTGGCTTTGGCACTGATATTTATCTGCGGCAACTCACAACTCTCCAATTGTTGATATTCGATCGTGTTCAGATACTGTCCACCAATTTTCACGGTCCCTTTTTCTGCAAGAATGGTAATCGCCCCCTCCATATTCTGACCGTAAGCGCAGGTACTAAAATTGAAATTCACAGTAGCCCCATTGGCCGCGCGCATCGTAAAACTACCGGTATCCTCAAATTCAGTATTATGCTTGTGCGCATAGTTATCGATAAAACCCACTACAGAGTCCAATGAGCCATTCAAATAATATAAGATATCTATAAAATGACTGAACTGGGTAAATAAGCAACCTCCGTCCATCAATTTCTTACCTCGCCAATTACTTTGCGCATAATACTGGTCATTCCTATTCCAAAAGCAATTCACCTGTATCAGGTACATCTGACCTAAACTCTGATTTTTTATCAGTTCTTTCACTGCTTGAACCGGCGGATTATAACGGTTTTGTTTCACAGCGAATATGCGTCGATCCGCCTTGCGGGCGGCTTCAATCATTCGATCACATTCTGCTACACTTAAGGCCATGGGCTTTTCTACCACGGCATGACAGCCGGCTTCAAGTGCGAGGATGGTATGTGTCTCGTGCAAATAATTTGGGGTGCAAACGCATACTACATCTACTGACTCATTCTGAAAGAGATCCTGCACTTCAGAATAATAATTTACTCCCGCGGGGAGTGATTCTTGTACACCTACTTCGATATCACATACTGCTGTCAATTCTGCCTGCGGATGCTGAAGTATATGCGCAGCATGGCGCCGGCCAATATTTCCATATCCTATAATTGCAAATCGAATGGACGGGGAATTATTCTTTGTCATCAATTTTATATTATCATTCCGGACGCTTACCATGTAGTAAGATCCTTCTTATTTTTCAAATCAATTAGGAAGCGCGTATTTTTATCTTATCGGATTCCAGAATTTCAATAATCTCCTCATCAGCCATTCTCCTTACAAGAGAAATCAAATCTTCCGAATTCACCTCCGTTATAAGTAGCGAAGGTAATTGCTCTATAGCAATTTCTGACTGTACCTTAAGAATTTCCATCAATTCTTGCTCCAATACCTTTGCACTTGGTTTTGAATATTTTCGCGATCTGCAAATATCACATAGCCCGCAATTTTCAGTTGCCTCCTCCCCGAAATAACCAAGGAGTATTCTATTCCGACATATTTCCGTGTTTTGCAAGAACTGAATCATAGCCTCAGTACGGAGCTTATGCTGGTGCTTTAAGAGTAACAGCCTCTTAGTATCCAGGAAAAGATGTTGGGCCGGTACGCGGGTATGATGAAAAAACAGCTGGGGGCCATCCATGGCCGGCTGATATTCCACCAACTGCATTTTAACCATACGATCTATCATTTCAATTACTCTTTGTGTCGGTATTTTCAATCTTTGAGCGATCGCGCTTTCTCGAATAACGACCGGATAATGAAACATATTTCCATACATCCGCAGCAAACCGGTACAGAAATACTCCAAATCCGGATAAAGTCCGAACAGACCGTCTAAAGTCCTTCTATCTACAATAAGTTTCAGACGTGACGGATGGAACACCGATTCAGTGAGTGTCCATAATCCTTCTTGCGCCAGCAATCTCAGTCCGTTGATCGTGTACAACCTCGCCAAATTAAATCTTGTAGTTAACTCGTCTAAGTCGAAATTATAGTATCGATCCGGTTGGACACCGACCGGGATTTGAAGGTATTCACATACTGCCTGATATAAGCTTTTTAAAAAATCAAGAGGAGGAAACTGCAAATCGGTACTTTCTTTTAACCTACGTATATCCGATGCATTATACATAGTAATGGCATATGAAGTTTTACCATCGCGTCCTGCTCTACCCGCCTCTTGATACCAAGCTTCCAAATGCTCCGGAGCCTCATAATGCAATACCATCCGTACATCAGGCTTGTCTATTCCCATTCCGAAAGCAGTGGTCGCCACCATCGTCCGCACCTCATTATTCATCCATGCATCTTGTGCTTTTTGTCGCTTATCCTTATCCATTCCGGCATGATAAGCCACTGCATTTATGTCCACTTGCTGCAACTGTCTACTCAGCGATTCAGTTTGCCTTCTGCTACGGCAATACACCAGTAGGCTATCCTCGTACCGCTCCAATGCCTTTTTCGCATCCTGCTGCTTGTTCTCTGTATAACGAACAGCAAAATGCAAGTTTGTCCTCAAAAAACTTTGACGAAAGACCGAGGGGCTTCCCATCTTTAACTGGATTTGGATATCCTCCTGCACTTTAGTGGTTGCCGATGCGGTCAATGCCAAAAAAGGAACTGCAGGCAATTGCTCTCTTATCTCACCTATTTTTAGATAGTTAGGTCTGAAATCATGCCCCCATTGGGAGATACAGTGTGCTTCATCGATCGCAACCAGACTGATTCCCAATTCAGGAAGATAGTCCTCGAACAATTTTGATTGAAGTCGCTCCGGAGAAACATAAAGCAGTTTATATCGTTCCTCCTGCACGTCTCTAAGCACTTGTTCTACTTCTCTAAAGCCCATTCCGGCGTGGAGATATACAGCAGGAATATCCAGTTGCTCCAATCGCTGCACCTGATCCTGCATCAGTGCGATCAAAGGCGACACCACCAGTGTACAACCCTCCATCGCCAATGCCGGCACCTGATAACAGAGCGATTTCCCGCCCCCGGTCGGCAACAGCGCCAGAACATCCTTGCCGGCTAATACCGAATTGATGATATCTTCCTGAAGGGGGCGAAACGAGTTATACCCCCAATAACGAGCTAAAATTTCACTTATTGGTTGCATAATGGTAAAGTTAAACAGTTTACCGACCGAAAAAGCTCCTCGAATGGAAATCTAAAAAGATTGAAGGCCTTTGGCAAAGTAGGAAAATCGATTCCGATACTCTCCCCCTAGGGGGTGAATTCCTTCAATCCGGACAGTCTGTCTAAGTTATTTAGCGTTGAATCCTTTATTTTCGCCTGCGAATCAATGTAAAAAATTATGAAACATGCTTATATCTTCCCTGGCCAGGGAGCGCAGTTTAGCGGAATGGGTAAGGAGTTGTACGAACAAAACTCCAGAGCTAGGGATCTTTTTGAGAGAGCCAATGAAATTCTCGGCTTCAGGATTACTGATATCATGTTTTCCGGTACTGATGAAGACTTGAAACAAACCCGGGTAACGCAACCTGCGGTATTCCTGCATTCAGTAATACTTTTTGAAACTACCCCCGATCTCCGTCCGGATATGGTAGCAGGTCACTCGCTGGGAGAATTTTCGGCATTAGTGGCAAATAAAGCTTTGCAATTTGAAGATGCATTGAAGCTCGTAGCCAAGCGCGCGGAAGCGATGCAAAGGGCTTGTGAAATCAACCCTTCTACTATGGCTGCGATTTTAGGGTTGGATGATGAAAAAGTGGAAGCCATCTGCGCGGGTATCACCGATGATATCGTTGTCCCGGCTAATTACAACTGTCCTGGGCAATTGGTGATCAGCGGTACAAAAACAGGAATAGACCGTGCTTGTGAACTGATGAAGGAAGCCGGAGCGAAAAGGGCTTTGGTTTTACAAGTAGGCGGGGCGTTCCATTCTCCAATGATGGAGCCCGCAAAAGAAGAGTTGAAAGCAGCTATTGAAAACACTACTTTCCACGTACCAATCTGTCCGGTGTACCAAAATGTTGACGCTCGTCCTTACGACCAGCCAGAGCGGATCAAACAAAACCTGATCAATCAACTCACGGCACCGGTACGTTGGACACAGACAGTTCAGCAAATGGTAGCAGATGGAGCTAGCCATTTCACCGAATCAGGTCCGGGCAATGTATTGCAGGGGCTGGTCAAAAAAATAGCTAAAGAAGCGACTACCGATCGTATTGGCTGATTATTTCACAGTGGCAGTAAATATTTAAATCATGAAAAGGATTGTCTTCTTATTAATCACCGCGATTTCTGGTCAGACTTGGGCTCAGCAGCAAGCTTTGACCCCGGAACTTTTATGGGAATTGAAGCGGGTATCGGGAATGGGTTTAACGCGGGATCAGTCGCAGTTTAACTATTCCGTGACCAGCTACGATGCTCCTGCCGGAAAACGCAGTATTGAGTATTTTACCTATGATCTGAAAACGGGCAATACCAGTAGCTGGAAACATCCGCAGGGCAAGCAAATATTGAGCAAGAGCGGAGATGTGTGGTACGCTATGAATGATTCAGTGTTGTTTCGCAGTACGGACAAGGGTGTCAACTGGCAGCCCACGGGTGCCAATATTAATGGGCTCTCCAATGTACAGGTGTCTCCCGACGGGAAGTATATAGCCGGATCTAAAATGGTCTCCATCTATAAGGCCAACGGATCAGAGATCTATCCCGATTTGCCCGGTAATAGTGCCCAGGTATATACCGACCTGCACTATAGACATTGGGATAGCTGGACCGACGGTAAGTTCTCGCATATATTCGTCCTCCCGATCGAAGGTGGAACCCCAATCGATATTATGGAAGGAGAACCTTACCACTCCCCTCAAAGTCCATTCGGAGGTGCGGAAGATTTCATCTGGAGTTCGGATAGTAAAGGCATTCTCTACGTATGTAAAAAGAAATACGGCAAGGAGTATGCTACCAGCACAAATACGGATCTCTATTATTACGACCTGGCTAAAGGTACCACGACCAATCGTACCGAGGGCATGATGGGTTATGATACAAAACCAGCATTTAGTTCTGACGGCTCCATGCTGGCTTGGACAAGTATGGCGAGAGATGGATATGAAAGTGATAAGAATGATATTATCATCACTCAAACCGCTTCCGGAGCAGGCAAAAATGATCGTATCAATCTAACCGCTAATTGGGACGGAACAGTCAATCAGTTTGCTTGGGATCCCTCCGGTCAAAGCATTTATTTCACCGCCCCTTATCGTGGAACCGTGCAACTCTTTGAAGTGACCCTACCATCAAAGAAGCGTGCAGCCATCATTAAAATGGTCACAGATGGCAAACACGATATTATGGCCATCAATGGAATTACCAAACAGGAGGTTCTAGTTACACGAACCGATATGAATCGGGCTCCGGAAATCTTCTCAGTAAATAAAAAGAACGGCGCGATGAAGGCTATCACTCATGCCAACGACTCCATGTACAACCATATCAAATCCTCTGTAACCGAGCTCAGAATGGTTCGTACAGTGGATAATCAAGAAATGGGAGTATGGGTCGTTTACCCACCTGATTTCGATTCTACTAAAAAATACCCCACCCTGCTGTATTGCCAGGGCGGGCCGCAATCGGCACTTTCGCAGTTTTACAGTTTCAGATGGAACTTCCAACTAATGGCTGCTCAAGGTTATATCGTAGTCGCTCCAAACCGCCGCGGCATGCCCGGTTGGGGAGTAAAATGGAATGAAGCCATTAGTAAGGACTGGGGTGACATGCCGATGAAAGATTATTTAACTGCCATCGATCGAATTGCTGAGGAACCCTTTGTCGATAAAAACAGATTGGGTTGTGTAGGCGCCAGTTATGGTGGATATAGCGTGTTTATGCTGGCCGGCATTCATGAAAATCGCTTTAAAAGCTTTATCTCGCACAATGGTTTGTTCGACTTAAAAAGTTGGTACGGTACTACGGAAGAGTTGTGGTTTGCTAACTGGGATGTAGGTGGACCTTACTGGGAAAAACCTGCACCGGCTAGCTATTCTAAATTTGACCCCAGCCTGTATGTAAATAATTGGAATACACCTATCATGGTCATTCAGGGCGGGATCGACTACAGAGTACCTATCGGACAGGGTTTGGCTGCTTTCCAAGCCGCACAATTAAAAGGAATCAAGAGCAAACTTTTGTATTTCCCTGACGAAAACCACTGGATTCTGAAATCTCAGAATGCATTGGTATGGCAACGTGAATTCTTTAAATGGTTGGAAGAAACACTTCCTCCGACAAATTGAGAATAAGAGAAATCTCTTCCTCAATATCTATCGATTTATTTTGGCGATAGTCGCTGAGAAATACATACCCTGAAGGTCGCCCTATCTTTCGATGTAGGCGACCTTCACTGTTTTATATTCCAACCCGTTTTTTAATAAGTCAAGCTTTAACTTTCTGTATTGACGAGTGGTAAGGTTTTTTCGGATACTGATACGAGTATTTTTTTAAACTAAAAATCTTAACTATGGCAAACAGACATCAGCAGTTCCGTCGGAGAGAGCCCAACCCATATGAGCATCGGGGTGCTCATCATACTGACAGAAGTCAGAGAATGGGAAGAAATCGCGAATCCGAAAACTATGACCCGGGTTTTTCCGAGGAAAGTGAATACCGGGGAACTCGATCATCTCAGCCTTATGGTGATCAATGGAATCGCAATGGAAATTACCGCGACTCCTACTCCGGGCATCCATATAATCGTTCGGACAATTGGGAAGAAGATCGGTACAATGACCGGGATGATTATCAGTATCGCCGTCCACAACAGCGTTATCAACAAAATCCGTACACCGATCAAAACGAGTCGTTTTATAATCGCAATGAAAGATCTTGGAATCGCGGAAATCGGCAAGATGAAGATCGATACAGCCGGCATAATCGTCGCTGGCACGAAGAACAAAATCGGGGCTATGATCAGCAGGATCGTAACTGGTGGGACAGAACCAAAGATGAAGTATCCTCCTGGTTTGGAGATGATGAGGCACAATGGCGTCGCTCGCAGGATCTCAGAGAGCAGGGTAATGGAAACTATCGTGGGGTTGGTCCGAAAGGGTACCATCGTTCTGATGAACGAATCCGGGATGACATCAATGACCGTTTGAGTGATGATCCTTATGTTGACGCATCCGATATCGAAGTTTTGGTTGAAAACGGTGAAGTGACGCTGAGTGGAAGAGTGATGAGTAAAGCAATTAAACGGAGAGCCGAAGATATCGCAGAATCGGTATCTGCAGTATCCAATGTGGAGAATAGGATCAGAATAAGTCCGTTCTCTAAGGACGGACAGGAAATGGCCGAAAAAGAAGAATCTTCAAATAGCCGGCAAAATAAGTCAAAGGGGTAAACAGCTATTTCATAAATTCAAGAAGCCAATCATACAATTAGATGATTGGCTTTTTTCCATGTGGTACTTTGCCGGGATTAGCGGCACTTAAAACCTGAACTGCAACAACTCACCACCTTGATTAATCTGAGCAAGATATTGACTGAGTTCCAGGTAATTGACTCCTCTTTTGCGTAGCAATGGAAAAGCCAATAGCACGACGTCGAACTGATCCCCCTTATAAAGACCTAAAGCTTTTTTAGGATCTTCATATTCTTTATAGAGCTGTGCAAACATCCATTTATGACTTTTCTCGAAAGGAGCGACAGCGACACATTGGATGATCCCCTTCCCCATTACGGACGGATCTATAGGTCGCCCGATTAAGTATTGAAAACGCTTGGCTACCGCCTCTGCCTGAGCAAAGCTAAGTGGTTTAACATTCATTTCGATTGGTTTATAATTCACAAAATCCTGTACTCACGCCCAATTCACTTAGTCGGTAGAATGACTATTATTTGCCACTACTAAAGACTGAAGAAAAAAAATGCTGATCGATTGGACAACCTTATTACAAAAAAATTAATGCCACCAAAGATTTTGGACGCCAAATTTTGTAGGCATTTTATGAAAATATTCTCCGGAGCTTTTACAAAAGGATACTGCATCTGTCCCTGACCCGAATCAGGCTCCACACAGGCTTGTATGCGCACTTAGCACGGAGATATGATAGCAGAAAACCGCGGATTCGATTAAAATTAATTATCCAAAAATCCGTTCCATTGCCCACGCTTTGAGCCTTCGTTCTTCCCATTCCTTTTCCGGCACACTGTCGTAGGTAATAGCGCCTCCGGTTTGATAGGAGAGATATCGATTATCCTCATTAAAAAACAGGGATCTGATAACTACATTAAAATCAAAATTCTGATCGGGATCTATATACCCTACCGTACCGGAAAATAATTCTCTACGAGCGGTCTCATACTGTTCAATCAGTTCCATAACCCGAATTTTCGGTGCGCCGGTCATACTCCCCATAGGAAATGAATATTGAATCGCTTGGGTGAATGGCAGATTCTCCTCCATTTTTCCGACGATTGTCGAAATCATTTGGTGCACCTGAGGGTAGGAGTAAATTTCCATCAACTCCTCTACCTGTATCGAGCCCGGCTTACAGCTACGTGCCAAATCGTTGCGAACCAAATCAGTGATCATTACATTCTCCGCTCTTTCTTTAATATCTCGTTGCAGCGCATCTTTTAATTGCTTATCCAGTATCGGATCGGGATTTCGTGGGGCTGTACCCTTGATAGGCTGCGATCGGAGCGTTTTCCCTTGCTTTTGGAGATATCTCTCCGGACTGGCGCAAATCATATATTGCTTATCCAGCCGGTAATAAGCAGCGAAAGGGGCCGGAGAAAGATGATTTAAATGAAGAAATGTCTGCAATGGATCGATTTGGACATTTTCTGCATAACCTTCGCTGCAAAAATTAATCTCATAGCAGTCGCCGGCGGCGATATGTGCCCTTAATTTTTGTACCGACTTGATATAGTCGGATTGATCCATTCTCTGTCGGAAACTTATCTGCGCCAGCGGTTTCCGGACCAATGAGGAAGTACTCAATATCTCATTGAAAATCTGCTGAGCCGGAGTATCAACTGATTCGATAGTGATCGACTTAAACTCCTTATCGATAGCACAAACAATCGCCGGACGAAAAAAATAGAATGATGGATAATCGTGTCTGACAGGATGTTGGGAATGAAGTCGGGGTTCGAGATGGTTTTTATAATCGTATGTGATATGTCCAAACCACCAATCTCCGTTTTCCCTTGCGATACGATGAAAATCCGGTTTAGCGTCACTGTACTGCACAACTTCAGTTGCCCCTGCTGCCAGCAAGCAACTGTGTCGTCTGTGACGGTCGTAATATCCATTACTGTCTAAAAACAGAAAAATGCCGAACTGAGAGGCCCAGTTCAGCATTTTAAGTTGGATAGTCTCCTTTTGACGAGCGTCTAAAATGAATATTTCCTTGAAACGAGTCAATATCAGGCGCGATTAAAAATCATCGTCATCATCTTCGAAATCATCTTCAAAGAAGCCAAGATCACTGAAATCATCTTCGATTTCAAAATCATCATCTGATTTTGAAGTTTTCCGACCGGTACTTGTTGACTTTTTTGACTTTGGCAGTTCGAACTCTTCAAAGTCTTCGTCTAAGGTAAACTCATCATCTTCTTCGTCTAGATCGAAATCATCAGATTCCAATTCATCATCATCGAAGTCGAGATCGTCGTCCTCATCATCAATTTGCTTCTTACTACTTGCCTTTGCGGTAGTTTTCTTCTTCGCTGCTCCCGATTTCGGTTCTAAATCCAGATCTTCTTCCTCTTCTTCTACTTTTGAAGATTTTGAAGCTACTTTTTTAGGCACCGATTTTTTTGCTTTAGGAGCACTCTTAGCTGCGGGTGTCTTTTTACCGGGATTCGATTTCATAGCACTCATAACTATTGCTGCCGTAAAATTTTAACTGTTTGTGGAATTTGCCAAATTTTTTTTTGAACAAAAAATATAATAATTACTTAAGAAATTGCTAACAACTGGTCACGCCCGGTACCATTAGATACATAGGCAATTTTCGTGTTCAGATATTGGGCTACAAAATTGCAATATTCTTTGAATTCCTCGGGCAATTCTTCAAAATAATTACAACTGCTCACCGGTTTTTTCCAACCCTTAAATGATTTATATACCGGCACTACTGACGTATTACATAAATCATAGGGAAGTTCCACTGTCTTTACTCCGTCCACTTCATATGCCACTGCTGCCTTAATCTCTTCAAAACTATCCAACACATCTGCCTTGGTCATTATTAACTTCGTTACACCACTCAACATCACTGCATATCGCAAGGCCACCAGATCGGTCCAGCCACAACGTCTTGGTCTACCGGTAGTAGCTCCAAATTCGTTACCGGCCTTTCTCAGATCTTCACCTGTTTCATCGTGTAATTCGGTAGGAAAAGGTCCACTACCCACCCGAGTGCAGTAGGCTTTGGTAATTCCATACACCTCCCCTACGCGGGATGGTGCAACGCCCAATCCATTGCAAACGCCTGCGGCGATGGTATTGGAGGAGGTGACAAAAGGATAAGTACCGAAATCAATATCCAGCATACTACCCTGTGCCCCTTCGGCAAGTACTTTTTTCCCTTGCTTGATGTGATCTTCCAGCCAATACTCCGCATTGACCAGTTTCAAATTCCTCATGAAAGCCACTGCCTCCAGGAATGCCGGCTCCCATTGTTCCCAAGACTCGGTATGCTCGAACTGACCGAGCATTTGCAGATGTTTATCCTTTAAACGGTTGTATTTTTCTTCAAAATCAGGAGCCATAATATCCCCTACTCTCAA
>CAZWPF010000002.1:38203-67174 GCA_964636205.1 uncultured Chitinophagaceae bacterium
TATCCATATACGCCGGACCGATACCCTTGAGCGTAGAGCCGATCTTTTCCTTTCCCTTTGCCGCTTCAGAAGCAGCATCCAACGCGCGGTGAGTAGGAATGATCAGATGAGCCCGCCGGGATACATACAGTCTATCCAATAAATCCGGTTGCAGCGCAACGACTGTCTGCACCTCTTTTTGAAGTGTAACGGGATCAATCACCACGCCATTGCCAATCAAGTTTACGCAATGCGTTTGGAACACACCGGAAGGGATGGTATGCAAGACTACTTTTTTACCATCTACGTATAAAGTATGACCCGCATTAGGGCCGCCTTGAAACCGGGCAATTATATCATACTGTGCAGCAAGATAATCTACTATCTTTCCCTTCCCTTCGTCTCCCCACTGCAAGCCGAGCAAAACATCTATCATACCTGAAAATTGGCGCGTAAAAATAAAGGTAAATTAACGATTAACAAATGATCCGGATCGTCTGTAAACGACCACAAAATTACGAGTGTCTCAACTTAATTGACTGAAAATTTTCTTATCAGCGTAAAAAGTTCCAAAAGGCAGCAAAGATGCAACAAAAGCCAACGCGCAACTCTTAATCGACATTCCTGCGACTTCTCTCACCCAAATAATGCCTGCAATATATAAAATCAATAGCAGACCATGCGCCCAGCCCACAAAGGTGACCATTTCGGGTATTCCTGCCAAATACTTCAGGGGCATTGCCACCCCAAGTAACAGGAGAAATGAAATACCTTCGGCAATACCGGTTACCCGCAGGAAACGGACTGCTGCGGACTGTTTATTAGTCATCCGTAATTTATTTTTAGGATTAAAAATTAAAGGTTGGCAAATGGCGCTGCAAGTTAAGGCATAATCGTTAATTAGTTTGCCATCCACCACCTAATGCTTGATATAAAGTAATTAATGAGTGCATCATTCTTCTTTCTGTACCCACCAGCTGTAGCTGGGCGTCCAACCTACTTTTTTGGGCAGAGATTATCTCCAGATAACTGGCATAGCCGGTAAGGTAGAGTTCGTTTGCCGCATCGACCCCGTGCTCCAGTGCAGCTACCTCCTGCTGCTTTAATTCCCTTACTTGCTTATTTACATCTATTTCCGATAGCACTGTAGTCACTTCTCTATATGCATTCAACGCTGCCTTTTGAAATTCCCAAAAAGCAATTTCCTGTGCTGCCGAATTAATTTTGAACTGCGACCGAATTTGATTTCTTTGAAAAATTGGTGCTGTTAGTCCGCCCATAAACTGATAACCCAATGAGGCTGCGCCTAACCACATATTCGGATTGAATGAATTAAATGCACTATATGCCGAAATGTTCAAAGCCGGAAAAAAAGCCGCTCTTGCGGCAATCACATCCGCTTTAGATGCCTCCAGCATTGACTGCGCCTGCTGTAAGTCGGGACGGTTCAATAAAAGCTGCGTCGGAACTCCGGCTTGCATCAAATCAGGAAAAGATTTGTTAACCAGGGTTTCACTCCTTTCAATAGGTCCGAAAAACCTGCCGGCTAAAGCATTCAATTGATTTTCAGTCGCTTTAATTTGCTGCATCACCTGTTGACCGCTGGCGCGGGTATTCAGCAATTGTGCTTTAAACTGCTGCACGGCCAATTCAGTTGCCCGACCGCCTTCTTTTTGAGCTTCAACAACTTCCAGAGCTTTTTTCTGCAATTCGATATTCTCATGTATGATCTTAGATTCCTGATCTAAGGCAACTAATTCATAATAAAGCAGTGCAGTCTGAGCCACCAACGCAGCACGTATCAAATGCGCTCCTTGTTGTGAGGCTAGGAAACGATTGCGTTCCGCCTTTTTCATATTACGGAGTTTACCCCAGAGATCGATTTCCCAGCTCGTACGCAGGCCCAACCACAAATCCGGAGTCGGTGATTCCCGAATTTTCTGTTCCGGTTCGATATTGGGCGACAAATTCGTATCGAAATTACCTACCCCATCAATCGTGTACTTGCCAAATTTGGTAGCACCTCCTGTTGCCTCAGCTGACAAGGAGGGCAACAATGCACCTCTGCTCATCGACAAATAGGCACCGGCAATTCTGATGCGCTGCAAGGCAATGTGCATATCCGGGTTTTGACGCAATACTAATGCGGTCAAAACATGCAATTTCGGATCCGGAAAAAACCGATCAGTCGGTACCGAAGCAATATTGGTATTATCTGCCGCTTTTCCCGGATATTGGGTAGGAATGGTACTATGTTCCGGTAGCGTAGGCACCTTGGGCACTGCACAAGAACTATAAATGAATATCAAAAGCAAGGCAAATTGCCAATAATATTTTCTCAGCTGATTCATTTTTTTGTGTTTAATAATCTGTTATCTGATTAGAGTTTTTCATCAGGCATCTTCTTCATTTTCCGCTTCCACCCCCTTTCGGAGAAACTGGCAAACAACACATATAATCCGGGGATAATCAATACTCCGAATACAGTTCCCAGCAACATCCCCCCGGCAGCTGCCGTACCGATGGACCGATTTCCCATCGCCCCTGCACCGGTAGCGATACAAAGTGGGATCAATCCTGCCACAAAAGCGAAGGATGTCATCAGAATCGGCCTCAGCCGCTGCACAGCACCTTCGATTGCAGCCTGCATCACCGTCATTCCATCCTTATGTCGCTGGTTAGCAAACTCAACTATCAGAATCGCGTTCTTACCTAATAACCCAATCAACATAACCAGAGCTACCTGAGCGTAAATATTATTCTCCAGTCCGGCCATTTTCAAAGTGAGAAATGCCCCAAATATCCCAGCGGGAAGGCTCAACAACACGGGCAAGGGCAATAAAAAGCTCTCATATTGTGCTGACAGCAGGAGATATACGAAGACCAAACAGATCAGGAAAATAATGAGAGCCTGGTTTCCCGACTGAATTTCTTCTCTGGTCATACCGCTCCATTCGTAAGAATAGCCGCGTGGCAAATAATCCTGCGCAACCCTTTCCACAGCTTTAATAGCATCCCCGCTGCTATAACCGGGTGCTGCGTCGCCATTAATCATGGCCGCTGTGTACATATTATATCGGGTCAATTGTTCCGGTCCGTATATCCGTTCTAACTTTATAAAACTGGAATAAGGCACCATCTCTCCTCTATCATTCTTCACATAAAGTTTTAGTATGTCCTCGGGAGAACTCCTATAAGCGGGATCCGCCTGAACCATTACCTTATACATCTGATTGAAACGGATAAAATTGGTAGCGTAAAAACTGCCGACCAGGGTTTGTAGCGTGGACATGGCATTATCTACCGTGATGCCTTTTTTAGCCGCCATATCATAATCTATATGGATCATATATTGGGGGAAAGAGGCGTCAAAACTGGTAAACGCATTGCTGATTTCAGGTGCCTTCTTCAGCTCTTCTATAAACCCGTTAGTTACTTCGGCGGTCTGACCAATATCACCTCTTCCGGTTCGATCGAGTAAACGCAATTCAAATCCGCTCGTATTCCCAAACCCGGTTACTGTAGGCGGAGGAAAAAATTCTATTCTGGCATCGTTGATATGACGGGTCTTTTCCTCCAGCTGTGCAATAACATCGTAGATATCCGTCTCTCTATCTTCCCAAGCCACCAGGTTAATCATACCCATCCCATAGGAAGCCCCGGCAATTTCATTCACCAGACTATAACCAGCGAGTGTGGTAACGTTTTCCACCCCGGCTATGGTTCGGGAAACTGTTTCAATCTGGTCCAAAACCTTTTCGGTTCGCTCCACGGTAGCTCCTGGAGGTGTGGTCACGTTTACGTAAATCAAACCTTGGTCCTCCGTAGGAATAAAACCCGACGGCAAGATTACTGCCGATCCCCAGGTAGCGAATAAGAAAGCTACTAATATACCTACGGTAACCAATCTGCGACCTGCAATCCGGGTAATCAACTTGCGATAACCGCCGGAAGTTTTATCGTAACCTTTATTAAATTTAACAAAGAAACGCGCCAACCAACCTTTCTTCCCCGGCTCAGAGTGTTTCAACATTATAGCACAAAGCGCGGGAGTAAGCGTCAAAGCGTTAATCCCGGAGATTACAATAGCAATGGCAAGTGTCAAAGAAAATTGTCGATAAAATACCCCCACCGGTCCTGACATAAACGCCACCGGCACGAAAACCGCCGACATTACTAATGTAATAGCAACAATAGCACCACTGATTTCTTTCATGGCAGCAATGGTAGCTTCCCTGGGTGGCAGATGCTCCTCGCTCATTTTGACGTGCACCGCCTCCACCACAACAATGGCGTTGTCTACCACAATCCCGATTGCTAATACCAGAGCAAACAACGTAAGCAGATTGATGGAAAATCCTAGCATATGCATAAAGGCTAATGCTCCAATCAAGGCTACTGGCACGGCTAAAGCCGGTATTAAAGTGGACCGGAAATCCTGAAGAAATATAAATACAACTAAAGACACCAATAAGAATGCCTCAATCAGGGTGCGAATGACCTCGCTAATAGACGCATCCAGAAATCGCGACACATCATAAGCCATATTATACTCCATGCCGGGAGGGAAGGAAGTCTCCTTCAGCTCAGCCATACGGGTTTTAATATTTTCGATTACCTCACTGGCGTTGGAGCCCGGTCGTTGCTTGATCATGATGGAAGCAGAAGGGCGACCATCGGTTTTCGACACCATGCTATAGCTCATCGAACCAAATTCAATGTCGGCGACATCTTTGAGCCTTAGTACAGAACCATCGGCTTCTGCCCTTAAAACCAATTCTTCATATTGCTTCGGCTCGAAAAGCTTACCGGTATATCTCAAAACATACTGTAAGACGCGAGGATTCTTACCCGAACTTTCACCGGTCTTACCGGGTGCGGCCTCCACGTTTTGATCCTGTAAAGCCTTAATTACTTCGTCTGTAGATACATTATATGCCACCAACCGGTCGGGTTTGAGCCACACCCTCATGGCGTATTCCTGTTGACCCATAATTTCTGCCCTACCAACCCCGTTGATCCGCTTCAGTTCTTGCAGCAGATTAATATCCGCAAAGTTGAAAATAAACTGCTCGTCAGCTGTCGTATCGGCACTTGTCAGGTTGAGGTACATCAACATGCTGTTGACCTCCTTTTCGGTGGTAACACCAGCTTTGATTACCTCTTCAGGCAACTCGTCCAATATGGTAGTCACCCTATTCTGCACATTCACCGCAGCGACATCCGGGTCGGTACCCACTTCAAAAAACACCTGAATCATTGTGATCCCATCGTTCCCGGTAACGGTCGACATATAGGTCATACCGGGCACACCATTGATAGCTCTTTCGATGGGCATAGCCACTGCTTTAGCAGAGGCATCGGCGTTCGCGCCCGTGTATCTTGCGGTAACCACCACAGAGGGCGGGACGATATCCGGGAATTGTGTAACAGGTAGCTGGACTAAAGCCAGTACCCCCAATAATGTTATGATAAGCGAAATCACCAGCGACAGCACAGGTCGCCGTATAAAAGTCTCAACCATTTTTTTTGATTATGTTATATCGAAATACATTCCGGCAAATACTACAGTGCCCTATCTCTTTTACCCTGATCACCGGATTGGTCTTTGGTAATCAATTCAGGTTGGATCGTCTGACCGTCACGTAAGATTTGAACTCCTTCGTAAACGATCTTCTCGTTCGGTGTCAGTCCCGACTTTACCACATAGTACCTGTCGATCCGGTCAGCCGGCACAAAGGCCTTCATCCTAACCGTATTTGTTTCGTCTACGACAAATACATAGTTTCGATCCTGTATTTCGAAAACCGCTTTCTGGGGAACCAATAAAGCGTTGTTGATGGTTTTGGTAATAATTAATTTTCCGGTAGCCCCGTGTTTCAACAATTTCTGTGGATTTGGAAAATGAGCCCGAAACGCGATTGAACCGGTTTGTTCATCTATTTCACTTTCGGCGGGACTCACCTCTCCGGGCCATGGATAAACTGTACCATCTGCCAGTACAAGTCGAGCAGCGTTCTTTCTACCATCCATTTCCTCTGCCTGTATCAACTGAAAATATTCAGCTTCTGAAAGATTGAAATAAGCGTACATTGATTCAATATCAGAAATGGTAGTCAATAAAGAACCTTCTTCAAGTAAACTACCTTCCCTAAGGGGTAATCGATCGATCACCCCATCGAATGGCGCATAAATATTTGAATACGACAACCGCCGGGCAGCACTTAAACGAGCAGCCTTTGCCTGAGCCACCATCGCCTTTAGTGCATTGTACTTGGCCTCAGCCAGTTCGAGTTCAGTGTTGGAAATGATATTCTTGGCAACAAGCTTCTTAACCCTTTCGACTTCAACCTCGGCTACTTTTGCGTCTGCAACAGCACTTTCGTAAGCGGCTTCAGCCTTAATTAAAAGCATTCTAAACTCTTCATCATTGATCTTAAAAAGAAGCTGTCCTTTTCTGACCGGCTGACCTTCGTCGACATGAATTTTTTCCAAAATCCCTTCCACCCGAGTTCTCAGTTCTATATTCTTCTTCGCCTGTACATCTGCTACATACTGCAGTTCCAAGACTGTATCCTTCGTTTCGAGCACAATTACCGGGTAAGATTTACCGGATTCGTCCTCAGTCGCAGCTGTAGCTTTATTATTGGTACAGGACATCATGCTCAGTCCCGTTACGATCGGAATTATTAAGAACAACAATTTCTTCGTCTCAGACAGTTCGGGTCGTGATATACGCCCGAAAATGGATTTGCTTTTCATGCTTATTTATAGTTGATATTCAGATATGCAGTAGGAATATGCGCACCGAAGTTGGTGGCAAATGATAAAAACAATCCGTCTGGCTCTAAAGAGAACCATACTGAATTGTCAAATTAAAACAGAAGCATTAATCAAAAAGGAGTAAGCCTGACGATAAAGGAATAGCTGTCGGGCCGAATTTGAATGTCTGAATATCCGGGAAAGGAGTGAATAGTTGAGGCTGCAACCTGTCTTTCAGTTTTCGGCTGGTTGATGATTGCACTATATTCTGAAATATGTCGTTTGTAAACTTCAGGGCGACGGGTTGGCGCACCTTCTTCACAAAACACATAATTATCTTCATCGAAAATTTCGGTGCATTCGAAATCTGAAACGGCCATCAGGTCGGACTCATCAAAGAATATTGCGGAATCGAATTCGCTTCCATTCTCCATGATATGAGAATGGGCTGTTACACTGAAAAATGTAACCAGGGGCAACAATATCTTTAGAAGCAAAATGCGCATGAAAACTGCCGTTTCGGGACACCTTTGTATTTATAAAAAGGCACCACAAAGATAGTCCATTAGTTCCCGGTCTTATTTGAAACCAATGTTAAATGTTTATGAAATAATGGGTTTCAGGCTTTGATTTGCTAAATCGAATTGACTCCATAGGATCCTACTGATGCAGTTCCTTAAAGCGCTCCAAAACGTTCCGTAAATGGGCAGCGAAAGCAGCCGGTGCTGTTGGATAGGAAACGCCCTTATCTGCAAGCAACACCCCGTTTTCATCTACAAAAAAGTAAAAAGGCTGTGTATTAGAATTGAACTTTGACACTTGCAGATCGACGTTCTTATCGCCAAGTGTTTCAATATTTGTGTTCAGCACTTTTGAGAAATAACGGTCTGATTCCGGCAGTTTCACCGAGCGGATATCTACAAACAAAGATGCGATGATAAACTCATTTTTCATCAAGTCAAGCACTTCGGGGTTCGACCATACCTCTGCTTCAAACTTCCGACAGTTAACGCAGTTTACACCCGTAAAATCGATCATCACAGGTTTTTTCAATGCTTTCGCAGCAGCCAACGCTTCTTCGTAATCGTAGTAAGTAACCAGATGATAGTTCAAGACTACTGCGGGTTCGTAGATCTTCATTTGCTCTACAAATTTAACCGGCTTAATTGCTCCATACTCTTCGCTATGACCGGCATTGTTGCTACCACCACCGCGATTGAGAATAAACTCTTGAGTACCCATCGGTGGGATAAATGCGCCCATACCGTGGAGTGGCGCCCCCCACATACCGGGTAGGAGATAAAAGCCAAATACGATTGCGGCCAGACCGAAAAACAGTCTGGGCACCTTTAAATAAGGCAGACCCCAATCATTTTTTGGCAACTCGCTATCATGAGAAAAGCGAATCAATCCCAATAAATACATACCCAATGCGAAGGATAAAGTCATCCATATCGCAATGAATATCTCCCTATCCAGCAAACGCCACCCTTCCTGCAAGTCGGCATTCGACAAAAATTTGAAAGCTAAGGCTAGCTCTACGAAACCGAAAGTTACTTTCACAGCATTCAGCCATCCGCCCGACTTCCCTAATTCATTCAGCATAGAAGGGAACAAAGCGAATAAAGTGAATGGCAATGCCAAACCCAATCCGAATCCGAAGAATCCCAATAAAGGACCCAATTTACCACCGTTCTGAATCGAAACCACCAAATTTCCGATAAATGGCACCGTACAAGAGAAGGATACAATTACCAGGGTAAGCGCCATAAAGAATATACCGAGAAAGCTCTGCATATTGGCTTTGCTATCCATCTTGGTTGCCCAGGATGAAGGCAAATTAATTTCAAAGGCACCTAGGAAGGAAATACCGAAGATGAGGAAGATCACAAAGAACACCAGGTTCACGATCCAATTGGTCGAAAATGCATGCAATGCATCCGGCCCTAAAAACGCTGAGAGTAATCCGCCGATAAAAGTAAAAATGAAAATAATCGACAAGGAATATTGTAAAGCAATTTTAATACCCGATTTCCGGTCCTTGCTCCTTTTCAAGAAGAAGCTTACCGTCATAGGCAGCATGGCAAATACACAAGGTGTAATCACGGATAGCAGTCCATTACCTAATCCGCTTAAAAACAATGCAAACCTAGAAGTATATGTCTGTTGTTCTGCTGTAGTTCGCAGTTCCTGTTCTTCTATTATTGCATTGGGCTTCACTTCTGTATGGTCAGCAGCGGGTACTACAGCAAGATCAGCGGAATCAATTGTGGCAGTTGGCTCTACTTCAGCTACAGCCGGGGCGCCGTCTATATCATTAATGGTAAATTTAAAATTCTGCCTGGCAGGCGGAAGGCACATTTCGTCGGTACAAACCTGATATTCATGGGTACCCTCTATTGTAGTGTTGGTCTTTACGGTGACCTTTTGGCGGTAGCTCACCTTGCCATAAAAATAAGTAACCTCACCGTCAATACCGTCCATTTCACCGGTTTTGGAAGAACCAGTCTCGGAGACGGAACCAACTAAGCTATAATTCGGATTAGGATTAAAACTAAACTCCGGGGGAAGCTGCAAACCGTCACCTCCGGGGTTTAGTGACCAGATATGCCAGCCATCCTTCAGGCTCAATTGAAAAACCAGTTCGTATTGCTGATCACCAATTTTCTTAACCTCATATTTCCAGGTAGTAGGATCCTGAATAATCTGCGCCTGAAGTGTACCGACATTCCCAAAAAACAGAATTGTCGTCAACGCCAGTAGGATCTTGAATAGTCTTATCATCATTCCGATTACTTATCTAAATATATAATGGGGGTAATCTATGAATACCTCCCGGCACATTTAACGATCTGGAGCAACTTGTATCACAAACTCTTTTTCCACCGGGGGCAAACACATCATATCGTTACACACTTGATAAATATGCCTGCCTGCTATCCTTCTCAGTTGTTGGTCAATTTTTATCGACTGACGGTATTTCACCTGATTGCTAAAATAACGCACAGCTCCATCGATCCCCTCCATCTCTGCGGTTACCACCGTTCCTTCTTCAACTATACTACCTACCAGATTCAGTCCTTCGGCTTTGTCAAATTCGAAAGAAGGTGCAATCTGAAAACCGTCTCCTCCGGGATCCATAGCCCAGATATGCCAACCACTATCCAGATTCACGGTAAACTCGCAATATGCGAGATCATCTATTTGAACCAAATCATATTTCCATGATGTCGGATCCAAAATTTGATTCTGGCCGCATACCGATATGGTGCCGAGGCAACATAACACGATCAAATACAAACTTCTGAAAAAAACCATAAAGGAAACCTTAAATTAAGATTTATTCAGTCGATACGCTGATCAGCTCTTGCCAATATCCGGTATTCAAAGGGATTTTGCCAGTTTGATTATCAGGTTTAGCGATATTTTAACTTAAAGTGAAAAGGCTTCGAGTATCGCCCTACCGTCGATATTTCCTAAAATATCACTGCATGCCCTTTCCGGGTGCGGCATCATACCGTACACATTTCTAGTTTCGTTGCAAATACCGGCTATATTGTTGCATGCACCATTAGGATTGGAATTGATATGCACTTCGCCGTGCTCATCGCAATAGCGAAATACCACCTGATTGTTTTCTTCCAATTTGGCTAATGTTGCTGCATCTGCAAAGTATCTTCCCTCCCCGTGTGCGACCGGAATCTTTAGCGGTTTCGGAGCAATGTGTCGGCCAATAATATTGCCGGTATGTTCAGATTTGATGTAAACATTTTTGCAAACAAACTTCTGATGATCGTTCTGAAGCAAAACACCCGGCAATAAACCGGCTTCACATAAAATCTGAAAACCGTTACAAACACCGAGCACCTTTCCACCCTCTTGTGCAAAGCGAATTACCTGTTCCATCATCGGACTAAAACGAGCGAGCGCACCACAACGCAGATAATCGCCGTAAGAAAACCCACCGGGCAAAACAATACAGTCCTCCTGCGAAAACATGCTGAGATCTTTGTCCTTATGCCAAAGCATTACTACCTCCTGCCCCAGGTCGTCCTGCAAAGCATGCATCATGTCCCGATCGCAGTTGGATCCGGGGAATACAATAATTCCGAATTTCATTTGAGAGCTATTATATCTATTATATTTAACTTCAAGGCAATACGCCTGGAATTTTCTTCAATTAATAATCAAAATCATTTGCGATCAAGCAAATAATGTCTGCGAAGTTATCCGATATATGGCAACTGGCAAAACACCATTAATCCCAGCATCAGCCAGATCACGGCGTATGCAAGTTTCGGATACTTTTCCCAGTAAATCGGTTGTACTATAATCAAGGTTGATGCAGGTATAGCCAGCAAGCCACCACCCTTTTGCACTAACAGAAAACCAACCGCGACGGTCATCACGGCTAAGCAAACCACAAATGCCCAACTTCTTCTTACAAATACTGCTGCCCTCAATAATTGTTGTTGCAATACAAACAGACCTACTCCGCAAAGTAAGATGAGTACAATTACGGTTACGAGGGTATATATCGACCAGTTAAACGGACTGAATTGGATGGAGTCGGGCCATGCATGTAGTTCCCCCAGTCGGTCGGTTAAAAACAATATCCCACTCAGAAAATAAACCGGTGTAACCAGACCCAAAACTATAATCAGCCATTCTCGTGGATTAAATGACCGAAGCAACAAAAGTGAAATAAAAAGCAACGGAATTAATCCGACTATACCGAAATGGAACAACATTGCCAGTCCCACCAGTAAGCCGGCATTATATATATACTTGCGTTGGTTTGCCGGCTGCGAAAAGCGCAACATCATATCCAGCGCACCTAACAGACACCAATTGGCGATTAGGATGTTAGAAAACTGTGCTAACCCGGGGTATAATGCGGTCAAGGTTAGAAAACCAAACACCGGAATATGTGTTGGCTTGGCTGCCAATCGCCTTCTGATAACGATAGTATTCAGGTATAAAGCCTGAATAAAAAGCATTAATACTGCCAATAAGGTAAATGCAAATGCATTCTCTCCCAACAGAAATCGCAATCCTGCCAGGATAAAATTATACACGGGCAATCCTTCCACCGGCTCCGGCAATAAGGGATGTGACAGTGCCGGTAACCTTATCAGCAAAGAATAGATAAATAATATCAGTACGGTAAATGGGCTATTATTCCGGATTAGTTGCAGCACAAAGCGATGTTTGTATTAAAATATAATCTTTGCAAAGCATATTTGTCGCTTATACAAGCAGGGAATTACCATTTCTCGCGCGGCCACCTGCTTACCTGCACGTGGTAACCAATCGGGATCTTCGTTGGTACCGGCTGCCAGAGATCGCATCGCAATCTGACCGTTCGCATCGACCGAGGCCAATTGAATCCGACTGCGCACGGCGTTATAGTCATTAAACAAAAATCCGAGGGATCCGCCGGTATTCAACAAAGCGAAGGAGGAGAATACCCCGCCGTCTTCCTGCGAGTACTGATCCTTTCTGATAAAAGATTGCCATTCGCGACTGCCGTTGGCATCGTAGGAGATAACCAGGATATCTCCGTAATAATATTCTCTGACGGTGGCTCCCATAAACGGGCCATAGGCATACATCGAATAATATCCCCATCGGGGCGAATAAGCAGAATTCCGAGATGACAGGAAGAAATTCTCAGCGATCATTACAAAACCACCGTCATTCTTCACAATAACATTCCGAACAAAATAATTATTAAAAGCCTTCTTCTGATTCCGTTCTCCCGCCGCTGCCCTTGTACGATCGTCCAAAGGAATCAATCGCTGTTGCTGAATTGTATGAGTATTTAAATCATAATATCCGAACAACAGACCATCGTAGTTTCCTGCTTTCTTCTCAGAATAAAAACCACCCAGATATATGCGTTTAGAAATGGGATCCGCTTTAATATAAGAACCGGTTGCGTAGTTATCTTCCAGATCAAATTGTGCATGTTTAAAACTGCGATCTTCGGGTTTGATAGTCAGCAACCATAGCCTCTCAGCATAATCTCTGGAGCCAGAAGGGGTGAAAGCAGTGAGACATACCGTGCCATTGTCCAGAACAATCCCTGAGCCGGCAGCCAATTTTGCGGGTGCTTCGAATGTAGCCTGCGTCTTCTTTTTGGCAGTCAGTCCACTATCGGTCCAAGTCGCCGAAAACTGCAAATTACTCCCCTTCGCAGTCAGGTTGTACACTACGATAGAGGATTTATTCTCAGAGACAGCGGATTTGAAATACTCCCTGTTCTGTCCAAATACCCCCATACTCGCTTGCGCCAGGGCAACAGGCCTTTTTATCAGGCGACCTTGTTCGTCGAGGACAGCCCCGTATTGAACGATTTTTCCGCTTTCCAAGGCTTGATAAAGAACCAAAATCCTATCAGGATATGTTACAAAACGAGTCTCATATATTTTTGGAGGGAAAAAATCCAAAATCACCGTAGCCAGGCGATTCATGGAATCATCGTAAATATCAAGAAAATACCCATCACTCCCGGAGCGGTAGGTGAACAACCGACCACCGGTTTTACCCACGACCGAATAATCGCCTGATCGCAGATCAAACTTCTCATACGCACTGTAGATTACCTCCTGAGCGTCAGCTCTTCCGGAAAGTAATCCTCCGAGTAGGAATATAAAAATCCAGTGTAGGTTCTTCATCATTTTAAGATTGATCCGGCATCCGGCTATGATACATTGTTATTTTCCAGCATCTCTGGCTGCGACTATTGAGTCGGCTTTAACCTTAACCTCGATCGCCATTCGCTTTTCCAGATCTTCTAAATAATGACGGTTAAGTTCGTCGATACGCTCAGCAACGATAGAATCAATCTTAGCATTAGCCTCGTTTTCAGTATATCCTTCCTGTTTGGAGCCGCAAGCAGACAACCATATACAAGAAACAACTGTAATTCCTGTCATTAGATACCTCATCATAAAATCTGCGTTGAATTGAACTGCAAATTTATCATAAAGAAAATGGTTAAAATATGCTAAATATGCAATAAATTTAAAGCCGCAGCATATTTAACAACTGTTTTAATAGATACCTGGTCTGGATAAAGGAACTTTGCTATATACTAATTGAGCGTACATTATTAAACTCATCGTGATTAATCAAAAGCTTTATACCAGTTTTCTCCTCACTTTTCTGCTTATGCTGTTTGGGGTTGTTCCTTCGACAGCGCAAATTGGAAGTGCAGACACGATTAGGCTCGGTGGCATTGTAACCGCAACTGGCGATACAATCCCTATGGTTTTTTTGCCGGAATTTGTAAAGACTGCCAAATTGCCCCGTAAATATGTAAGACAACGGCAACGTTGGGATAAACTTAGATATAATGTGTACAAAGTTTACCCCTATGCGGTAATTGCTGCAGATATTTTAAAGGATATAGATGTAGAATTGGCCAAATTGGAGCATGATAAAGAAGCTCGGAAGAAATATTTGAAATCTTTGGAGAAGGAACTCAATCGCGAATTTAAAGGCGAATTGGAGGAGTTGACGATCAGTCAGGGACAGGTGTTGGTGAAGCTGATTAATAGACAGACCGGTAAAAATTGCTTTTCCATTATTCAAGAGCTAAAGGGCGGCTTTTCTGCCGTGGTATGGCAATCTGTAGCGCTCTTGTTTTCCAATAACCTAAAAAAAGAATATGACCCCGAAGGTCGGGATAAAGACATCGAGATGATTGTGCAAGAACTGGAAGCACAATTATATTACGAGCATATTCAGCAGCAACAGGCGCAAAGAGCGAGGTAAAGAGAGAAAGAGGGTTTGAGAGAAAGAGAAAGAGAAAGAGAAAGAGAAAGAGAAAGAGAAAGAGAAAGAGAAAGAGAGGATGAGAGGTGGGCTTTTTAAAATGCTGCGGTTAAAATCGGGTAGATACAGTGAAAGCGATTCATTTTTTATAATTTTGCACGGCTAATTACCTATATATCATGCGCCGTATTTACCTGGACAATGCCGCCACCACACCTCTGGATCCTCAGGTTTTGGAAACAATGATGCCTTATCTCACTGAGAAATTCGGCAATCCATCCTCCATTTATTCCTACGGAAGAGAAACCAAAATGGCGATCGAAAATGCAAGGAAAACAGTCGCCAAAATCCTGAACTGTAATCCCGGAGAAATATTCTTTACTTCAGGCGGCACAGAGAGTACCAATACTGCCATCCAATCTGCAGTTCGGGATCTGGGCTGCACCCATATCATCACTTCGCCCATCGAACACCATGCTACTTTACATACTGTTGAGGATCTGGCAAACCGAGGGGTGGTGGGATTTAGCCTGGTAAAACTCACCGAAAATGGGCATGTCTCTATCGCTCATTTAGAAGAATTATTGCAACAGACTCCGGGCAAATGCTTGGTGACCCTGATGCACGCCAATAACGAAATCGGTAATTTGCTCAAAGTAAAGGCTGTCGGAGAATTATGCGAGCGTTACAACGCCATTTTCCACTGCGATATGGTTCAAACCATCGGTCACTACCCGATCGACCTGAAAAATCTATACGTCCATTTCGCAAGCGCCGCAGGTCATAAATTCCACGGTCCAAAAGGGGTTGGTGTACTGTATATCAACGAGAACATAACAATCAAACCTATACTCAACGGTGGTGCACAAGAGAGAAATATGCGCGCAGGAACCGAAAATATATACGGTATCGTCGGATTCGCAAAAGCACTGGAATTAGCTGCAGAGAATTTCGATAAAGACATGAACTATGTCAGTGAGCTAAAACAATACATGTGCAGCCAGTTGCAAGAGAATTTCGAAGGTGTGGTTTGCAATGGTGATACTAACGGCAGTAGCCTTTACACCGTCCTGAATGTCTCTTTCCCTAGAAATGAAAAATCAGAAATGCTGTTGTTTAACCTGGACATGGCCGGCATTTGTGTCAGCGGTGGCAGTGCATGCAGTAGCGGTGCTAATAATATGAGCCATGTGATCCGGGCAATATACAATGGCCAGTCAGAAAACATGGTACCCATCCGCTTCTCCTTCTCCAGACACAATACCAAGGAGGAAATCGATGCCGTGATCAATAAGCTAAAAGAACTTTTATAAACTTATAAAGATTAATCTTTTCGGCAATTGCCGACAAAGGATGAAAATTTCCGGCAATGGCATGGGCTATTGCCGGATTTACTTTTTAAGCTTGTTTATTCCTGAATTTGTTATCCCGTTCTGAAGACTAATAACCGATTCCCCCCTATCTTTGTCGCCTAAACATAATTCCATGTTACAGTTACCCAACCAAACCGCATTCTATCGCGGAAAAGTTCGTGATGTATATACCATTAATGACAAATATTTGGTAATGCTTGTAAGCGACCGAATTTCAGCCTTCGATGTTGTTCTGCCACGACCCATTCCTTATAAAGGACAAGTCCTGAACCAAATCGCGGCTGAGTTTCTCGACGCCACCAGCGATATCGTTCCCAACTGGAAGATTGCTACCCCATTACCCAACGTAACTATCGGTCATAAATGTGAAACTTTCCCTGTGGAAATGGTAATCCGAGGCAATCTGACCGGTCATGCCTGGCGCACATATAAATCAGGAAAACGCGAATTATGCGGAGTACCTCTGCCAGAAGGCATGAAAGAAAATGATTTCTTCGATGAACCAATTCTGACTCCCACCACAAAGGCGCATGAAGGTCATGATGAAGATATCAGTAGAGAAGAAATCATCAGCTCCGGATTGGTATCAGCACATGAGTACGAACAATTGGAACGCTATACCCGCGCCCTGTTTGAAAGAGGTAGAAAAATCGCAAACGAACGTGGATTGATTCTGGTAGATACTAAATATGAATTCGGAAAAATCGGCGATACTATCTACCTGATCGACGAAATACATACCCCCGATTCATCTCGCTATTTTTACCTGGAAGGATTCGAAGAAAGACAAGAAAAAGGCGAAGCACAAAAGCAATTGTCAAAAGAATTTGTGAGAGAATGGCTGATGGAAAACGGATTCCAAGGTAAAGAAGGACAAACTATCCCCGAAATGACCGACGAGGTGGTGAATGGAATTTCTGAAAGATATATCGAACTATTCGAGCAAGTAACCGGAAAGCCTTTCCAAAAGCAAGATGTCAGCGAGGAGGAGATCGTGCCTATGCTGACAAAAGCTCTGGATCAGTTAGCATAGTATTCGAAACCGAATACATTTATTAATAAATATTATAAACACCTTTCAATATGGCCAACGAGGCGTCTAAACGTATCATCAAAGCACCTACCGGCAATGTGTTGCACTGTAAAAACTGGGTTTCTGAAGCAGCTTACCGAATGATCCAAAACAATTTGGATCCCGAGGTCGCAGAACGTCCGGAAGATCTCGTCGTATACGGTGGAATCGGTAAAGCAGCGCGTAATTGGCCCAGCTTTGATAAGATACTGGAATGCCTGACCGAATTGGAAGAAGACGAAACCTTGCTGGTGCAAAGTGGCAAACCCGTCGGAGTACTGAGATCTCATAAACATGCCCCCAGGGTCATCATTGCCAATTCCAATCTGGTAGGTAAATGGGCCAACTGGGATCATTTCAGAGAACTGGAAGCTAAGGGCTTGATGATGTATGGTCAGATGACCGCCGGTAGCTGGATCTATATCGGCACTCAAGGTATCGTTCAGGGCACCTACGAAACCTATCTTTCATTGGCTAATCAGCACTATGGAGGAAGTCTGAAAAACACCTTGAATGTAACCGCGGGTTTGGGCGGTATGGGTGGTGCTCAACCGCTGGCTATCACCATGAATGAGGGTGTTTGTCTCGCCGCGGAAATGGAAGAATGGCGGATTAAAAAAAGGATCGAGACGCGTTATTTGGATAAATGGACCGGTGATATTGATGAGGCAATCGACTGGGCATTGAAAGCAAAAGAAAACGGTGAAGCAGTATCGATTGGCGTCTGCTGTAATGCAGTAGACCTGTTGCAAAGACTCCTCGATCGAAATATCACACCGGATACATTGACGGATCAGACATCCGCACACGATGAATTGATTGGGTATTTCCCCGAAAATTTATCGGTAGAAGCAGCCAATCAACTCAGAAAGGATAATCCAAACGAATATATCGAGCGTTCTCTTGACACTATGGCGCGTCATGTACGCCAGATGCTCGAACTGCAAAAAAGAGGAGCAATTACCTTCGACTACGGTAATAACTTGAGAGGTCAGGCCTTTGACAAAAGAGGAGTGCAAAACGCTTTCGACTTCCCCGGTTTTGTTCCGGCATACATCCGTCCGCTTTTTTGCGAAGGAAAAGGGCCATTCCGTTGGGTAGCATTAAGCGGAGACCCGGAAGATATATACACGACCGATCAGGCATTGCTGGAACTTTTCCCGGAGAATCAGGGTTTGAAACGTTGGCTGACCATGGCCAAAGAAAAAATCGCGTTCCAGGGTCTGCCAGCTCGTATCTGCTGGTTGGGTATGGGTGAACGAGAAAAGGCTGGTCTGATGTTTAATGAATTGGTGAGAACCGGAAAGGTGAAAGCCCCAATCGTAATCGGAAGAGATCACCTCGACTGCGGATCGGTTGCCTCTCCAAACAGAGAAACAGAAGCGATGAAAGATGGCTCTGATGCCGTAGCCGATTGGCCCATTCTAAACGCGCTAATCAATACCGCCGGAGGAGCATCCTGGGTTTCTTTCCACCACGGCGGAGGCGTAGGTATGGGATATTCACTCCATGCAGGCATGGTGATCGTAGCCGACGGAACCGATGATGCAGCAGAGCGTTTAAGAAGAGTGTTGCACAACGACCCGGCTATGGGAGTAATCAGACATACAGACGCCGGTTATGAGAAAGCAACAGAATACGGCCGCGAGTACGGATTGAATATTTGGTGATAATATCGTTCAACCCAATATAAAGCTTACCATTTGTTGCCCCTGAATAAAGGGGCAATTTCTTTTTAATAAACTAAAATGGCGATCATTCTCCTGAATATCAACATATTGCTAGCACAACTCCCTCTTGACTTTTCTATGACAATCTTTTCCCGATTATGAAAATAATGAGGGAGGGATGATTCTATCTTTGCGCCATCATTCGAAAAGAGTGAATTATTCAAATCAATCTATCCAAAAATGAAAAAAGCAATACTATTGTCAGGACTTTCCCTGGCTACTTTGAATGTGCTGGCACAAACGACCATTACAGATACTGTAAGTATGGGTGCCGGTTATGCAAATAATATTTGGTATAGCCTTGAAAATGATGAGCAAGGAAGCGCACCGGCTAACAACTGGGAACTTGCACTTATCGCCAGCGGAAAACCGGCTAATCCGCTTACTACAGGGATATTTATCAATCCTGCAGGTAGTAAAACAATGACAGTTTATGTAGTACCCGGTGCAGGACGTGGAGATTTTGCTACTATCGATACTGCCGGATTATCTACCTGGACTCCCTTGTATAACAGCGATACCAGCTGGGCAATGGGCGCATTCAACCAACCGTCTACCGGCATGATGGACTACGGTTGGGGTGTGTACGACATGGATGATCATAATATTAAAGGCGATAAAATCTTTATCATTCAGTACGCTACCGGTGGTGGTATGGGTGGTGGACAAGCCACTTATGAATACAGAAAATTGTATATCGACCTGAATACAAAGGGTAACAAGTTTACGATTTATCACGACTTGTTGGATAATTCAGACTTCACTACTTCTGAAATTGATTTCTCCAACAATCAGGATAAAAACTTTATCTACTTCTCTCTCGAAAACAAACAAATTATCGACAGAGAGCCGGCATCCGCTAATTGGGATCTGCTGTTTACCAAATACGTTTCTTCTACAGAACCTTACGGTGCTACACAAGCATATAACCAAGTGGTTACCGGTGTGCTCCAAAACCATGGTGTAGAAGTAGCCCAAGCAAACAATGTTGACCAAGACGATTTCGAAGATTATCAATCAGCAACTTTCTCCAACCATATCAATATCATCGGTTTTGATTGGAAAGAAATGGATTATCAAACTCTGGGTTGGAACATCGCTGACAGTGTAGTTTACTTTGTAAAAACCAACAAAAAAGACATCTGGAAAGTAGTTTTCACCGGATTTGACGGTTCTACCAGCGGTTCCTTTATTCTCAACAAAAAATTGCTTTACAAAGCACCTGAATCATCAGTAAATGATGTGAAAGGCGGTATCGCATCTCTGGCACTCTATCCAAATCCGGTATCGAACGGACGAGTAAATCTGGTTTATTCTTTCAATACCCAGGTTGACAAGGCTACCGTAACCGTAACTGATATGGCCGGCAGAACGATTCGCAACGAATCAGTAAACACAACTCCTGGTATCAATCAATATATGATCACTACCACCGGACTTCAAGCAGGTATGTATCTGGTAAATCTGACTACAGATAAAGGTACTATGCAGCAAAAGCTGATCGTGCAATAGTCAGACAATATAAATAACGACTAATATTCATCCTCCCCTGCAAGCGCGGGGGAGGATTGTTTGAAAAAATAAAGAACCCAATTTAAGATGAGCAAATCCTTTTATTACCTAATTTTTAGTGTCTGGGTTTTATTTGCTGCCTGCAGCAACAACGAATCAAACGAAAATAAAAACCGTAATACAATTCAGGTAAACGAAACTACCCGCATCGTTTCTCTGAATGGCACTGTTACTGAGATACTCAGTGCGCTCGGACTGGAAGAATATATCAAGGCGGTTGATGTAACCAGCACCTACCCTGCCTCCATGCGTGAAATGCCGAAAGTTGGTCATAACCGTAACCTTTCGGCAGAACTGATCCTTTCTCATCGGCCAACTCTGGCAATAGGAACCAAGGAATTAATTAAGCCTGAGCTGACTACACAGCTGAATGGCGCAGGGGTTCCACTGATTTCATACGATTTTGAGCCTTCCGTTGAGGCCGCAAGGAATTTGATTCGCCAAATCGCAGATACATTCGGCTTATCTGAAAAAGGCAATGAGCTGATCGCTACTCTCGAACAGGATTTGCAACAAGTAACGCCTCCTGTCAATCCTCCTAAAGTGATGTGTATCTATGCCCGCGGTGCCGGCACTTTATTGGCTGCCGGAGAAGGATCCGCTCCCTATATCATGATACAATTGGCGGGTGGCACCAATGCCATTGAAGGCTTTAAAGACTTTAAACCACTTACCGCAGAAGCTTTAGTACAAGCTAATCCGGATGTCATTCTGATGTTTGAAGAAGGCCTAAAAAGCATAGGTGGCATCGACGGTTTATTACAAATACAAGGGATAAAAGAAACTAATGCCGGAAAGAACCAACAGATCATCGAGATGGACGGTCAGTTCTTAACCGGATTCGGTCCTCGTACAGGTAAAGCAGTGGATTATTTGTCAAAAAAATTGAATGAAGTACCTACGCGTTAATATATTTCTGACGCTGCTTATCGTGCTTTTAGTAGCAATCTTTATCCTTAGCGTTGGGATGGGTGCGATGGAAATCAGTCCCGTCGAAACCCTCGCCATCCTGGCGCACCAACTGGGATTTAATTTTGCTTCTTTCGACGCGCAACAAGAAAGTGTTTTACTTTATATCCGGCTTCCCCGGGTTATTTCCGCTATTCTGATCGGTGCTTCTCTAGCTGTATCAGGTGCAGCAATGCAAGGTTTATTCCGCAATCCATTAGCCGATCCGGGTCTTATCGGAATTTCATCAGGAGCCTCCCTGGCCGCAGTATTCACCATCGTGGCCGGATCCAGATTACTCCCGGACTTCACCAGTATAGCCAGCCTCTATTCCCTGTCACTGGCAACATTTATAGGTGCCTGTATCACCATGGTGGTCGTGTACAAACTCTCCAATATCAATGGCAGGGTTGTAATCAGTACAATGCTGCTTTCCGGTATAGCCATCAACGCTTTCGCAGGTGCTCTGACCGGATTCTTTACCTTCAATGCGAATGATGCGCAGTTGAGAAGTATCACCTTCTGGACACTCGGCAGCTTGGGTGGTGCCACATGGACCAATGTCATGGCCTTGCTACCATTTACCCTGATCCCGGTGCTGGTTTTGCCCCGCCTGTCAAAATCACTGAACGCTTTGGCACTTGGTGAAAACACCGCTATGTATTTGGGCATTAATATCGATCAGGCTAAGAAAATAATTGTTGTGCTTACCGCCCTCTGCGTTGGAGCCTCCGTTGCAGTGGCAGGTATCATTGGTTTTGTTGGACTGGTAATACCGCATATAGTTAGAAAAGCAATAGGCCCCGATCATCGCTTCCTATTGCCCCTATCAGCACTATCAGGTGCTGTCTTGCTGATGTCGGCCGACTTGGTTTGTCGCACCGCATTTGCACCGGCAGAGGTACCTATCGGCATCATCACTGCCATGGTAGGAGCTCCGCTTTTTTTATATATACTTATTAAAGACAGAAAATCGACCCGACTGGCATAATGATAGAATTGAAAGATATATCTTACCGGATTGGTAACAAGCAGATACTCGAAGCAGTATCCTGCCATGTGCTGCCGGGCGAAATACTTACAATACTCGGCGCCAATGGAGCCGGAAAATCTACATTGCTCAAAATAGCGAGAGGAGAACTGAAACCGGAGACGGGTAACATTATATTCGGCGATAAGTCGCTCCATAAATGGGATCATAAAGAACTGGCTCAATGCTCCGCAGTATTGCAACAGCAATCCATTCTCTCCCTCCCGTTTACCGTCAAAGAGGTGGTGATGATGGGGCGATATCCGCATTTTAAATCCAATCCGGCCCCCATTGATCATACTATCGTTCAATCAGCTTTGAGGCATGCGGGAATTGAAGATCTATGTGACAGAAATTATCTGGAGTTATCGGGTGGAGAACAACAAAGAGTCCACCTAGCAAGGGTATTTGCACAGATATGGTGTTCCGATAAATTTCCGGTGAGGTATCTGCTAATGGATGAACCGGGAAACAATTTAGACATCAGCCACCAACACAATGCACTCAATATGGCTAGAGCTTTTGCCGCAGAAGGCAATTGCGTCATCGCCATCTTACACGATCTGAACCTTGCATTCCAATATGCCGATAAAGTATTATTGTTAAAGAAAGGGAAAGTCCACGCTTTCGGCAGTCCGGGCGAAGTTCTTACAGAGGAAAACCTGAGTTATTCTTATGACTTTCCGATGACTATCCACTATTCCGAATCATTCGAACATCCAATAATTTTACCTGCAGTGGGCGCTAAATCTCTGCAACTAAAATAATTCATAACATGCACACTATTCAAGATTTAATAAATCAGTACGAGAAAATTAAAGCAGAAAATCCACGCGCGCGTATCAGAGATGCCGCCGGCATGATGAATACCAGCGAAGCTCAACTGGTGGCTTTGAATACCGGCACTACCACTACCCGATTAGAGGGGGATTTCAAGCAACTATTACAAGAAGTCCATACCCTGGGCTATGTGATGGCATTAACACGCAATGATGATGCGGTTCATGAAAGAAAGGGCGTTTACGATCATGTAAGTTTCGAAAGCCATGTCGGACTGGTACTCAATCCGGATATCGACTTAAGAATGTTTATGGAGTTCTGGAAATTCGGCTTTGCAGTACAGGAAGGCGATCGGAAGAGTTTGCAGTTTTTTGACCAATCCGGAACCGCAGTTCATAAAATCTATATGGTAGAAGATAAAAGCAACCTGGATGCTTACTACCAATTGATAGAGCGCTATAGCTCAAAAAAACAAAACCCCGAAATTCTGGAAACAGAAGAAATCCCCGGCGAACCGGCTCCTCTACCGGATGATGAAATCGATGTAGCAGGATTTCACGAAGCCTGGAAGCAGATTAAAGACACACACGAGTTTTACGGGATCGTAAGAAAATACCGCATGAGTCGGACCCAAGCCTTGCGACTTGCACCGGAAGGTTTTGTGCAAGAATTAGGTAAGGATGCGGCTCGAAAATTACTAGACGAAGCTGCAGTCCGCCAAGTTCCCATCATGGTTTTTGTAGGAAACAGAGGCTGTGTCCAAATCCATACCGGCACTGTTACAAAACTTCTTGCTACCGGACCTTGGTATAATGTGCTGGATCCTGAATTCAATTTACACCTGAAAGAAGCCAGCGTCGATACCGCTTATGTTGTTAAAAAACCATCAGCAGATGGAATTGTGACCGGATTGGAAGTATTCAATAAAGAAGGGGATCTGATCATCCAATTTTTCGGCAAGAGAAAACCGGGTGTACCCGAACTGGAAAGCTGGCGTACACTAGTGGAAGATATCAGTAACAATTCTCTGTCCGAACAATAAGACCATTGCCTGTTTATAAACTCGTGTTTAGATAAAATAGTCCATTCATGACCACCTCTTCAAGCTGTAAACTCAGCGTACTGCTAATGCTGCTGCTGCCCATTCACATCCATGCGCAATCATGGAAGGCAGAGGAGTCGGCAGTTGACAGTACGCGCGCGAGTATGACAGATCTGGATCATTCGCTGGGAGAGGCGGTAGTCACAGCGCAATACACCCCGGGTTCGGTACAAAAAGCAGTTCATCAAATTAGAGTTATCGATCGTAAAAAGATCGATAACATGAATGCTCAGAATCTAAAGGATGCCTTATCCAACGAGCTGAATATTCGACTGTCTCAGGATAATATCCTCGGTAGCGGCATGAGCATTCAAGGCATTTCAGGTCAGAATGTGAAAATCCTGATAGACGGTGTACCGGTGGTGGGAAGATTGGAAGGCAATATCGATCTCTCACAAATTAACCTGAACAATATTGAACGGATCGAGATTATCGAAGGTCCCATGTCGGTCAATTACGGTACCGACGCGCTTGCCGGCACTATCAATCTTATCACCAAAAAAAATCAAAGCCGACATTTTGAAGGCAGCTTAACCTCTTATTACGAAAGCGTAGGCACCTACAACTTCAATGGGAGGTTGGGTTTGCAGCACAAAAGGCATCTGGTAAGCGTAAACGGTGGCAGACATTTCTTCGATGGATGGCACCCCGGTGATCGTTCTTTCGATTGGAATTTCGGGGAAAGGCCAGCTGACTCGCTCCGCTTTAAACAGTGGAAACCAAAAGAACAGTACTTTGGAGACTTTCAATATGGATATACCAGTAAGAAAAGCTTATCTCTGAACTATCGGGGAAGCTATTTTCACGAACTGATTACCAATCGCGGCTTGCCTCGTCTACCCTATGGGGAGTATGCCTCAGATGATCGATATCATACTTACCGATTGGACAATGCCGTTTTTTTAACCTCGAATGTGGGGGAAAACAGAAAGCTGAATATCCAGTCGTCTTTCAATCAGTACAAGCGGGTTCGCAATACCTACGCTAAAGATTTGACAAACCTTGATGAGGTATTATCGGTATCCCCGGGTGACCAGGATACCAGCAAATTCCACCAATTCAATTCTCGCGGCACATTAGCCACTTCTTATTTATCTCGTAAAATTAATTACGAATTAGGATATGATGTCAATTTAGAATTCGCGCAGGGCGCGAGAATCAATAATCGCAAGCAAAATATCAATGATTATGCATTGTTTGCTTCCGCTGAATACAAACCTGTCCCGTACCTAACGATTCGCCCCGGACTGCGCTATGCTTACAATACCGGCTATAGAGCACCAGTGATTCCTTCCTTACATATTAGAATAGAACCACTGAAAAATCTCACTGTCCGGGCCTCCTACGGAAGAGGATTCCGAGCACCGACACTAAAGGAATTGTACTTCGAGTTTGTCGATATCAACCACAATATCCAAGGTGCGGAACAATTAAAACCGGAATACAGCAGCAATTACAACGGAAGCGTTAGCTATATTCTGCGGAGAACCGATATCATTTACAAATTAGAAGGTTCAGCTTTTTACAATAATATAAATAACCAGATTACCCTGGCGGAGACAGGCCCCGATGCGGAATATTCTTATATCAATATTGGGATCAACAAAACAGTGGGATTTCAAGCCAATGTAGAAGTGATTGTAGAAAACTTCAAACTGGCTGTGGGTAGCGGATGGATTGGAAGGTACAATCAGGTATCCGTGGAAGCTCCCCAAATGGCCAATTTTAGCTATTCGCCGGAATTGAGAGCCAATTTGAGTTATCGGATAGCACCACTAGACATTACAGCGGTAGCATTCTACAAATATACCGGCAGGCTCCCAGGCTTCACTGTGGATGCAGATGGAAATATCAATCATACCGATATCGACCCCTATCATATCGCGGATGTAAGTATCGCCCGATCCTTTGCGCAAAAGTCTGTCAACCTCGCTATTGGTTGCAAAAACTTATTTGACATCCAAAACATAAACAGAATGGCTGCCGGAGGCAGCGGTGGTGTGCACTCCTCAGGTGGTAGCAGTGTACCAATCGGAATGGGTCGTACCTACTTTTTAAGATTGGTGCTTCAATTGAAGAGCATGCAATAAAATTAATTATGAAAAAGACAGGGCTGATATTATTGTTGTGTGTAGGTTTGGGAATGCAGAGTTGCATACCGGGAGAAACGCCTGTTCCTGCTCATGATGCAGGTGATGTAATCACCGCGTCCGTTCAACTTGAAAGCAGCTACAAATGGCAAATCTATTACAGTCTTGCATCCAATACCCAAGTAGGCCGCAATGATAAATCTACCTGGGATTTAGGATTTGAAACAGCCCCGGAGGGCAGTCGCATCATACTCAACATGGCGCTCCCGATGGCTGCATACCCAACAAATAAAAGCAATTTTGACGCGGTTACCATCGCCGACACTGTCGGAGTTATCCTCCGCCGCGACAGTCCATCAGGCAGCCTCGATAGTACAGCAATCGGTGATTGGGCCACCCATTCTACAGTCTATATAATCGATCGAACAAGCAAAACGGGCAATGGTAAAAGATGGAAAAAAATGCAGGTGCTCAGTGCTGATGCCTCCGGTTACAAGATTCGATTTGCAGATATTGATGGCACCAACGAACAGCAAGTGAATGTACCGAAAGATGAAAGGTATAATTTCAGTTTTCTGTCACTGGCCGATGGTGCCCTTGTACAAGTAGAGCCTCCAAAAGATATGTGGGACATCGTATTTTCTCAATATACTCATATCTATTACCATTTGGAGAATACCCCTTATACCGTTACCGGCTGTTTGCTCAATCGTCATCAGACTGCTGCAGCTATAGACACCACTCGCGATTTCGCAGATATAAGCTATGAGCATATTGCTGAGTACCGATTCTCCAATCATGTCGATGCCATCGGCTTCAATTGGAAATGGTTTTCGCTCAGTGGTGACTATTACGAAGTGGATCCGACAAAAATCTATGTCATTCGAACCGCTTCGGGAAAATATTTCAAACTACATTTTATTGACTACGTAGGTACAAATGGAGAAAGGGGTACCCCCACCTGGGAATTTCAGGAGCTTTAATCGTAAATAGGGTTTATTTTCTTTTTACATTCCCGGAACCGGAAACATTGATATCTGTCATTGGATTACCCCAGTAATCGATATCGCCCGAACCTGAAATCCTCGCAGAAAGGTAGTCCTTTACAGTAAGTTCGATATTTCCCGAACCTGAAATCCTTGCTGTAGCAGTATCTGCAACTGCGTCTTTAGCAAAGATATTACCACTTCCGTTAACGGAATAATATGCTTTCGGGAACTCCCCTCTCTCAATAAAAAAATTGCCCGAGCCGTTTATCTCTGCTGAAAAATCACCATGAAAATCGCCGTGAACGCGGACATTGCCCGAGCCGTTCAAGGATAATTTGTGCAAATCCGGCGTATACACATCCACCCTTATATTACTTCTGGTCACACGATAGCGCGGATCAAATTCAAGAATTAATCTTTTACCTGAAACAGCTGATGTATAAGCCGGAATAAGGTTTTGGTATCCGGTAATGACCACATGAGAAACGGAATCCCAATAAACGCGCACCTCGGCGCTTCCGTTCATGTCTACCTCTGTAAACGATGTTGTAATACGGGTTTCTGAAACCGTAGCTCCCTCACCTTTTAAACGATCCTTGGAGCAAGATGAGACTGATATTAATACCGAAGACAATAAGATTAAATACTTCATGTTTCAAGTTATTTAAACCATGACGGACAACTATAAAGATACCCCCTACTCCACTAAAAAATTATTACCGTCAAATTATAGAAGCTACTGCCCGTCAGCTGACGACCAAATAATAGTTCAAACCTCTTTTGTCCAGAAATTCCAGCAAATCGTCATTCACCGTCACTTTCTTGCTCTGAGTCTTTAACTTAATAGGCATTTCCGGAAAGGATTCATCGAAAACGTGAAACTCCACTTCTGTATTGCCCGGAAAGGCCTGTAAATTCCCGATAAAAGTTTCGCTGAGATCCGGATCAATTTTAGAAAGCGGAATCTGGATACTTAAACGCTTGGCAAACATCTTCCGTACCTGTTCCAAAAGCATAATATTCTGTATCTCAAACTCCATAACACCGGGTCTAAACCGATGCTCCTTATATGTACCAACGATCATTAAGGTGAGTCCGTTGTCGACAAAGTCCTTATACTGTACATAATTCTTTTCCCAGAGCACAATTTCCTGCTGACCGGAGTAATCGTTCAATACCAGTTTCCCAAATTTATTACCCTTCTTGGTAGTCATATGTGCGGCGTCGCTAACGTATCCGGCTATTCTAACCTGCACGTCCTGGAATTCCTCCAGTTTTGTCAGAGGTAGAATATTAAAATGCTTCATCTCGAAACTAAAGCCGTCGAGTGGATGCGCGCTAAGATATATACCCACTACTTCCTTTTCTCTGTTCAACAAATCGGGCAAAGTCCAGGTCTCACATTGAGGAATTTCGGGAGGTTTTACATCGGGCATGGCCATCGCTCCAAACAGACTATTAGCAGCGTTGTTAAGGCTTGCCTGATATTGATTGCCAAACCGAATGATCCTTTCCAAACCACTCAAGGGATCATTGGCAGGAACATGAAAATATTGTGCCCTATGCAATTCCTTAAAGCAGTCGAGCGCCCCGGCCAGTACCAAATTTTCTAGCGATTTCTTATTGACCGATCTCTGATTCACCCGAGAGATGAAGTCGAAAACCGTGGTAAAAGCTCCGTTCTTTTCTCTTTCAGCTATTATATCTTCTACAGCAGCCTCACCCACCCCCTTGATCGCATTCAACCCAAATCGGATAACAC
>CAZWPF010000003.1:0-65024 GCA_964636205.1 uncultured Chitinophagaceae bacterium
CCGATCTTTTTACCAATAATACCTTTCATTTTATTATAGTTTAGCTAAGCGCCCGAGACCACCCTTGAGAGGCCGGGATTAACTGTTTTCAATTTTTGTTTAAAGAACTGCCAGCTTACGCCTCCGGAACATTTGACCGAACCGGAATAATATTGCTACAACTCATGCTTTGATCTCCACTTCCACTCCACTCGGCAAATCGAGCTTGGAAAGCGCGTCCACGGTACGGGAAGAAGAAGTGTAAATGTCCAGCAAGCGCTTGTGAGTACACAACTGGAACTGCTCACGCGATTTTTTGTTCACGTGGGGAGAGCGCAATACTGTAAAGATCTTCTTCTCGGTTGGCAAAGGAATAGGGCCTGTAACCACTGCTCCTGTATTGCGCACCGTTTTCACGATTTTCTCTGCCGACTTATCAACCAAGTTGTGGTCGTAAGATTTCAGTTTGATTCTGATACGCTGTGACATACTTATAAATATCTTCTAACCCGTAAATTTTGGGACTGCAAAGGTAGGGCGTAGTTTTTTAATGACAAAATTTTTTAAAAGAAAGTTTAAGTTTTTTTCCTAACCTGCCTCCCAGCCGCAAATGTAGCGCCTTTCCACGGGATATATCAACTCCATTTTTTCATTTTTTTATAAACAAACAATAAATCCCCTCCCTTTCAACCACATTTTCGCTACCCAAAAACATCCCTACCCACCCCTAACCACCCAACCCCCCCCCCCGCCCCCCCCCTCCCGACATCCCAAACCTGTTCACATTCGACATTATCACTATTTAATGCTGTCTGATTTTTAACCTATCTTTGCAAACCAAAGGCATTTCTTCTCAAATGAAACGTAAACTCAGATATTACAGAATCATTTGGTTGAAACACGACCTTCCCGCCGGACTCTCCGTTTTCCTCGTTGCACTACCCCTATGCCTCGGTATAGCCCTGGCCTCCGGAGCACCCCTCTACGCAGGTATCATTTCCGGAATCATAGGCGGAATCGTCGTGTCATTAATCAGTGGTTCCCCGCTCTCCGTATCAGGACCCGCAGCAGGCCTCACCACAGTGGTCGCATCTGCTATCATCAACCTGGGCGACTACCAATCTTTCCTGCTTACAGTAGTCGTCGCAGGTCTGTTCCAAATTGCTCTAGGCCTCTTTAAACTCGGAGTCATCGCCAACTACTTCCCTTCATCAGTCATAAAAGGGATGCTCGCAGCAATCGGTATTATCCTGATTTCTAAACAAATTCCTCTGGCAATCGGCTACGATAAGCCCGACTTCTGGACAAGCGGATTCCTGCAGTTGTTTTCATCCGAAAACCTAATGGGCAACTTCGAAAAATTCTCCCACCAAATCACCAAAGGGGCGGTGCTCATATCGCTAATCTCCCTAGGCTTGCTCATCTTAATGCAACAACCATTCGCAAAAAAATGGAAACTAATACCAGCTCCACTACTCGTAGTAGTAGCCGGTATTGGCCTCAACATGCTGTTTGATTTTAGTCAGTCCACATTCGCTATCAACCGCTCCCAGATGGTAGATATTCCAGCAGATGTCTTTAGCAATATCACATTCCCCAACCTGAATCAATTGTTCCAAAACACCGAAATTTGGAAGTACGGCGGTATTATCGGACTGCTCGCTACGCTGGAAACTTTGCTCTGTGTAGAAGCAGTCGATAAACTAGATCCGGCACACAGAATTACCCCGGTCAACAGAGAACTCCTGGCCCAAGGGGTCGGAAACCTTGTCTGCGGACTGCTCGGTGGCATCCCTATCACCGCAGTTGTAGTAAGAGGCGCAGCCAACGTCGACGCCGGTGCTAAAACCAAACTCTCAGCATTTACGCACGGTATGTTCCTACTGCTCGCTGTTCTATTGATTCCTTTTGTGATTAATCAAATTCCCTACGCAGCACTGGCAGCCATATTGCTCATAACAGGCTTTAACCTCACTAGACCTCAGCTCTTTAGAAGTATGTGGAAATTGGGCTGGAAGCAGTTTCTGCCTTTCTTAATCACAATTGTAGTCATTCTTCTGACCGATCTGCTGATAGGCGTTAGTATCGGTCTGCTGATTTCAATCTATTTCATCGTGCAAAATAATTTCCGACTGGAATATAAAATCTCTAAATCCAAACTGAATGGTATCGAAACTTTTCTGATCAAACTAAATACAGATGTCACCTTCCTCAACAAGGTGAAACTGAGAAAAGCACTCGACGAAATTCCGGAATATAGTGTCCTGATCATCGATGGCACAGAATCTAATTTTATTGACCACGATATCCTGGAGATTATTAGCGAATACGCACATAAGGCCGGACAAAGACATATCGAACTGCAACTAAAAGGAATCCAAACCGTGGAAGTTACCGCCAAACATTAGTACTTTAAACTCATATTAGCCAAAAATATTTCACGAAAGCTTGAACGCCTCCTGATGAATTATTACATTTAACCCCGAGCTTTCCCGCTCCGCTTATTGATTGTCCCCCCAAAAAAATATGCTAATGGATCAGGGCACCCCACAGGGTCTGAAGAAATCTTTTGGCCTCAAATTGGCCATCATCATTGTTATCAGCACTATTGTCGGTTCAGGTGTATTCAAAAAGGTAGCCCCAATGGCAGAAGTTTTGGGTCAACCCTACCTCATCATCATCGCATTCGCAATGGCAGGTCTGCTCACACTTTTCGGTATGTGGAGCGTAGCTGAATTGGGAACTATGTATCCCGACTCGGGCGGACCGTTTTCCTGGTTGGAAAAAATATACGGAAGGATGGTCTCCTTCCTTTACGGATGGGCCTCGTTTACTGTCATCCAAACAGCAGCCATCTCCTCCATCGCTTTCGTTTTCGCAGGAGCAGTCGCCAGCTTTTTACCACTACCACAACTGCCGGTCGAATTGAGAGAAGTCACTTTCTTCGGAATTATTTCTCCCTTCGATAATATCGGCGGAAAACTCGTGGCCTGCATCGCTATTATTGCTTTGACAGCCATCAATATCAAAGGCGCAAAACTCGGTGGAAAAGTCAGCCTGGTCTTTACAATCATCATCATCGCCTGCATTCTGGCCATCAGCGCACTCGCTTTTACAAGTCCGAAAGCTAGCGCAGAAACATTCGCTACTCAAGCATTCTCAATCGAAAACATGAGCTGGGTCGGCATCGTCGGCGTCTTAGTGATCGCCATGCGACACGCTTTCTGGGCATACGAAGGCTGGTTGGCACTGGGATTTATTGGAGAAGAACTACATCGGCCCGAAAAGAATATTCCCCGAGCAATGACCATCGGGATGCTCATTATCATAAGCTTGTACCTGCTGATCAATGCTGCATATCTGTATATTCTGCCCATTCCGGAAATGTTAGACGAAATCGCGAGAGACGAGAATAAAATCGCGGCAGTCCTGGTAGTCGATAAAATGTTCGGTAGCGGCGGGGCTTATCTGATCAGTGCCATGATCATGATCTCAACGCTCGGATGTACCAACGCCACCATCCTGGTCTCCGCTCGTATTTACTACGCAATGGCACAGAAAAACATGTTCTTCAAATCTATCGGCAAAACCCATAAAAAACATGCAACCCCGGCCAACTCATTGATCCTACAATGCATCTGGGCCTGCATTTTGGTGTTCTCAGGTTCCTTCGATCTGCTTACCGACCTGGTAATCATCGCCGCCTTTGTATTCTATGGCTTGGTGGTTTTTGGAGTCGTCATTCTCCGAAAAAAGAAAAAAGCCATGCACCGCCCCTATAAAACATGGGGCTATCCCTTTGTGCCAATAATTTTTACCATTTTTTGCATCATCTTGTTGATTGTCACCTTCATAGAATCTCCCACCGAATCCATTATCGGCATGCTGCTGATTCTGTCAGGACTGCCATTCTACTTCTACTGGAAGAAAAAATCTTGCCCCCAAATCAAATCCCAAAATAGTTAAAGGCGACTTTTACAGCATCCAGTATCAATAATATCTAAATTGCCTACAACAATATACTTATTGTTTTTATATTTAATGCCTCAACGGCAAACTTTACGACACATCCTACTTTTGAATCACTACTCAATGAATAGAATTTTACTTGCTTTCCTTTTATTCCTTCCTGCAATAGCCCTTTGCCTTCCTTCTTCCGCTCAGGAGCAAGAGTTGGAATACGATGCAATCCCATTGGTGGCCTATTGGAACGAGGGGGATATATTCAACTATACCGTCACCAAAATTTCTAGAAAATGGCAAAACGACAGTTTGAGTTTTGAAGACTCATTCTCCTATAACGCCCGGTTTTCAGTAATTGAAAAACTAGATTCCGGATATATCGTTGCCTGGAGGTATGACCATGTCTCCAGCATGGCACAGCTTTCTTCGCAAGCACTGAGGGAAATTTATAAGGATAAGGTGGCGGAAATTGTATATCGGACAGACGAGTTCGGGGGATTCGTTGAAATTCTTAATTGGGATGAAATAGGACAGCTGATCAACCAACTAATCGACGAGCACATACGTGTGAATAGCAAATCGAGCGGAAAATCCAAAGTCTTAAAACAAACCATGCATAAGATTATTAAAGAGTCATTGACCACCAAAGAATCCATTCAGGAAACGTTGCTCTCCGAAATCAACTTGTTTCATGGCTATTTCGGTAGTGAATATTATACCAAAGACACTGTAGTTTTTGAGACTGAAGTTCCCACCATTTTCGACAATACTTCGATCCGGGCAAACGGTATCGGGTTTTTCGAATTTATCGACTGGGAATCTTCATTCGGATCCATGGTTGCCATCGCTCAAAGTGATACAGCCGATGTGAATCAATTCTTGAAACAGTTTTTCCAAAAAATGGGATTAAGTAAAAGGGAAATTGACAACTACCTATCCGAAAGTAATATGGATATTATAGAGACGTCGAAATTCCAGGCTTGGTTCAATCCGGGTGTGCCTTACTATATCGGCTTTCAACGTTTTGTAGAAACGGAAATGCCCACTCAAAAAACGGCCCAGGCAACTATCATACACATAGAACTGGAACAATAAATTCAAACCCATCCCAAAATATGCGTGGCCGTAAATAATCCGATCAGTACGCAAATATTCTAAGCGATACCGACAATGGATAGTCTTTAATCCTATATCTTCTTAAGGGCTTTTCAGGCGGAATACCCTAATTAGGCTTAGCATATAGCTCACTATAACTTAAATATCTATCGTGTGGCAAAATTTTTAATTAAGTTTCGAGCCCGCACCTTTCGCGTATATCGCATAGGAGGCAATAATTATTGCATCTTTGCAGCATGAATTGGCAGGAGCTATATACAACACGTCGTACAGGCGACCCGGAGCAAAAACAACACAATCCGGACCAAGTTCGTAACTCTTATTTGAGGGATTACGACCGATTGATCTTCGCCTCTGCATTTAGAAGACTGCAAAATAAAACTCAGGTTTTTCCATTGCCCGGTTCAGTTTTTGTCCACAACCGAATGACCCACAGTCTGGAAGTAGCGTCTGTAGGTCGCTCGCTCGGCAAAAAAATCGGCGATATCATAGCAGACAGACATCCGAATGAGTCGAAAAGCTTCACCGAATTTTACAGATACGAACTTTCATCTGTAATCGCAGCAGCCTGCCTTGCCCACGATATCGGTAACCCTCCTTTCGGACATTCCGGAGAAGATGCTATCCGAACTTTCTTCAACGAAGCAAAACCGGAAATAAAACAGCAGATGGGAGATCAACTTTCTTCCAACCAAATCAAAGATTTTGAACTATTTGAGGGAAATGCAAATGCGCTGAGAACGTTGACCCATAGCTTTAATGAGATCGACCCGGGTGGATATAAACTGACCTATACCACTCTAGCATCTTTGGTAAAATACCCTTGCAGCTCGGAAGTCGGTTTTGATAAGAGTACCGGACTAATCGCTACCAAAAAATCAGGATTTTTCGATAGCGAAATCAACACCTATAAAAGCATAGCTTCCTCCATGGGGATCCCCGCCATATCGGCGTTTAACCATGTCTACGCAAGACATCCTTTTGTGTTCCTCACAGAAGCTGCCGATGATATCTGCTACCGAATAATAGATCTGGAAGACGCACACCGATTACGCATCATCTCTTTTGAAAAATTCTGTCAGTTGTTCCTGCCATTCTTCGACGAAGAATCAGGCTATAATAGCATGGATTATGTGCAACAAAAGCTGGACAGAATAGTAGATGACAATCAAAAAATCCAGTTTATTCGGGCAAAATGGATCGGCTTGATGGTCGAGAAAATCTCCCGGGCTTTTGTCGAAAATGAAGTCGCAATCCTCAAAGGCGAGCTAAATAAAGATTTACTTTCTTGTTTGAATGCCAAGGATGCGGAACTGATCAATGCAATCAATCAGTTTTCCATTGCCCATATTTATAATCATCGCTCTGTTGTCGAAATCGAAATTGCAGGTTATCATGTAATTGGCGGATTGCTACAGGAATTCATATCCGCAGCACTACACCCGAAAGAGTCCAAATCAGCTAAATTGCTGAAACTAATTCCCGCGCAATTCCCTTTTAAAGGAAAAGAAAACACCTTGTACGAAGACCTGCAATCGGTGGTAGATTACATCGCAGGAATGACCGATTTATATGCGATCGATTTATACAGAAAAATAACCGGCATTTCTGCGCAAACCCTAACATTATAACTAGCACATGCATCCGAGGCATATCCGTATCGAAGACTATACTTATTCGCTTCCAGAAGATAGAATTGCGAAACATCCAGTCGCAAACAGAGATGAGTCCCGATTACTGATCTATAAAAATGGGGAAATCCAAGAGGATATTTACAAGCAAATCGCTCAATATATCCCGGAAAACACACTCATGGTCTTTAATCATACTCGGGTCGTTCAAGCCAGACTGCTTTTCCAAAAGCCAACCGGTGCGGTTATCGAAATCTTTTGCCTGGAACCCGATGCCCAATACCCTGATATCCAGACTGCTCTCGCGCAACAACGGGAAGTAGTGTGGAATTGCCTTGTAGGCGGGGCTTCCAAATGGAAAAAAGACTCCCCTCTGATTATGGCCTGCGAGGAATTGAATATCTGTTTAAAAGCGGATTTTCTCGAACATAAAGGGGATCATAGCAGCATCCGACTTTCATGGGATAACGATTCCATACATTTTGCAGAAGTACTGGAAAACTGCGGTAAAATACCACTACCACCCTATCTGGGACGAAATTCACAGATCGAAGACAAGGACCGATACCAAACCGTCTTTGCCAAAGAAGAAGGAAGTGTCGCCGCCCCTACCGCCGGCTTGCACTTCACAAAAGGGGTTCTGGAAAGCCTTGCGCAGCGTCATATAAAAACTGATTTCATCACCTTACACGTTGGAGCAGGAACTTTCAGGCCGGTAAAAGCAGAACAAATGGAAGGGCATGCGATGCATGCCGAATGGATTCAAGTGGGTGTCAATCAGTTAGACAATATCATCGCACACTTAGACAAGACGATTGTCGCTACGGGAACCACTACCCTAAGAACGCTGGAAAGTTTGTACTGGCTGGGCAACCAAATCCTGAACGGACAAGAACCGGATCTGAATGGAATCGCCGTAACACAATGGGTGCCATACGAAGCTTATCCACAACACGATTCCATCGAGGCATTGAAGACACTCAAACAGTGGCTGATTGATCGGAATGAAGACCAATTGATTACCAGAACACAAATCCTGATTGCTCCCGGTTATACCTTTAAAGTAGTAAAAGGTCTGGTTACCAATTTTCACCAGCCCGGCTCTACCCTACTCTTACTAGTGGCTGCTTTTGTAGGTGATGACTGGAGGAAAATATATAATTACGCTTTAAGTCATTCTTTCCGTTTCCTGAGTTATGGGGATGGAAGTCTGATTTGGCTCCCGCAATAAGGGCTATCTTTGCACCAATTATAATACCATCGGATGATGACCACGGAACAATTTATTAAAGCCGCCCTGCAAGAAGATATTGGTGCAGGAGATTTTTCTACACTGGCCAGTATCCCTGCCGATGCGCGAGGTAAGGCGATTCTTAAAGTTAAAGAAAGCGGAATCATCGCCGGTATCCAACTCGCTGAATCCATTTTCAAATTTCTGGAGCCAGGTGCCAGTCTAAAACAATTTGTAAAAGACGGGGATCAGGTAAAAATCGGGGATATTGCATTTGAGATTGAGGCTGCGATACATACTATATTGAAAGCTGAGCGACTGGCGCTGAATTGTATGCAGCGAATGAGTGGCATCGCTACTATGACCCATAAATATGTTGAAGCGGTAAGCGATTATCCGGTAAAAATTCTCGACACCAGAAAAACAACACCTCTGTTTCGACGTTACGAAAAGGAAGCCGTTCTCATTGGAGGCGGACATAACCATCGGATGGGACTGTACGATATGATCATGCTGAAGGACAATCATATCGATTTTTGCGGAGGGATTCAGAAAGCAATTCTTAAAACCAACGATTATCTTAAATCCAACAACCTGGATTTAAAAATAGAAGTGGAAACCAGGAATCTCGCCGATGTAAAAGATGTTCTAGAGGTAGGCCAGGTCCATCGAATCATGCTCGATAATTTTACCCCGGAAGCTCTGCAAGAAGCTGTCCAGCTCATTGGCGGAGCATTTGAAACCGAGGCATCCGGAGGCATTACCTTGGAGAACATTGTTGCTTATGCAGCAGCGGGTGTCGATTACATTTCTACCGGCGCCATTATTCACCACGCAGTCAGTATGGATTTGAGTCTGAAAGCACAATTACTATGAATAAAAAGCACCTGGTGTTTGTAATCAATCCCCGGGCTGGTGTTAACCGGAACAAGCAAATTCAGCATGCAATAAATAGTCAGCTGGATCTTAACCGGTTTGACTATTCGATAGAATATACTCAATATCCACACCATGGCACGGAAATCGCCCGGGAAGCGGTGCGGCATGGCGCTTATGCCGTTGTAGCCGTTGGTGGGGACGGGTCTGTTAATGATGTAGCAAAGGGGTTAATAGGCAGTGATACAGCTCTGGCCATAATCCCTTTAGGGTCGGGAAACGGGTTAGCACGAACGCTAGGTATTCCGGCGAATTCCCGAAAGGCAATTCAAACTATCAATGCAGATCAATTAAGTTTGGTAGATATAGGGTATGCTAATGAGCGCTTATTTCTGAGCTGTGCAGGTGTCGGATTTGAAGCTTTGATTTCTGATCGTTTTAAAAATAGTAGTCGTCGGGGGTTACTGACCTATATTTGGCTGATCATCCGTAATTTTTTTTCCTACAGCTCCAAAAGATGGGAAATAGATATCGATGGTCGTATGCTTCATGAGAAGGGTTTTATTGTAACCGTAGCAAATGGTCAGCAGTTTGGTTACAATTTCCATATCGCACCTACTGCCGATTTGCAAGATGGGAAATTGGATTTGGTAGTCGTGCGCAAATTCCCCGTGTTAGCAGGATTTGGCGTGGCGCTACTCTCTTTACAGGGCAAATTATTGGAAAGTCGATATGTACATCATTATCGGGGGAAAAGTATCAAAATAGCTTCTGAATATTTAGCGTTGTTGCAAACCGATGGAGATGCATACCCCTGCAATTCTGAAGTTCGATTTTCTATTCAGCCACAGGCTCTAAAGGTAATGGCATCTTAACTGCAAGCGATATTAGTTCGTTCCTGTAAACGAATGCGCTGCAGTGCATCCTTACTGTTTACCGGCAACGAAGCTAAACCGAACAGCCGCTAGGCTTCGTACGTCGAGGATGAAACCCGAGACTCGTACACAGATTGTGTCCCGTAATCTGTTCGCACATTCCCGTGAGGAAGCACCGAAACCCATTCAATAGCAGTATTTATTTTCCTCCACTATTCGAGCCGCGATCATTCTACGAGCGGCAACGGTGTCATACTCATCGGTCTTTGTAAATCGCTTCAAACCCATCAACATCATTCTTCGTTCATCACCCTCCGCAAAAGCATTGATGGCATTACGGCCGGCGGTATGAATACGTATGGCGGCATCGAACAAATAAACCTTTGCCATCGCAACCTGTTCCTTTACGGCCTCTTCGCCACGCATCGCTACTAATTTCTCCACCCTAAGCAATACTGATTCACTTGTGTATAGATCAATCAGCATATCGGCAAGATATAGGATCACCTCCTGCTCCTTGGCCAATTGCTGCATCAGCTTTTGTACCGCACTGCCGGCGGTCATTAAAATAGCCTTTTTAAACCCTTCCAAATATTTTTTCTCTTTGACGAAAACACCGTCTTCCGCCAACTGACCAAAATCCGGGATACTCATTAATTCAGCAGCCACTTTTTGAGCGGGTCCCATCAAATCCAGCTCTCCCTTCAAAGCACGTTTAAGCATCATGTCCACTGAGAGCAACCGATTAATCTCATTGGTTCCCTCAAAAATCCGATTAATTCTGGAATCCCGGTAAGATCGTTCCATAGGAGCCTCGGCACTAAAACCCATCCCTCCGTATATCTGCACCCCCTCGTCTACCACATAGTCTAATGCCTCAGAAGCATTCACCTTTATAATTGCAGCTTCAATTGCAAATTCTTCAGTCCCCTTCAACTTTGCCAAAGCATCCTCCATGCCTGCATTTATTAAAGCTGTTGTTGCCTCCTCTATATTTATACTGGCTCTATAAATCGCAGACTCTGCAACAAAAGTTCGAATTGCCTGCTCTGCAAGCTTATATCGGATAGCACCGTATTTCGAAATCGGCCGACCAAACTGCTCCCGTTCATTGGCGTAATTTACCGATTTGGAAATTACATCTTTTGCAGCTCCCACCGCTGCGCCACCCAACTTAATTCTTCCCAGATTCAAAATGTTAACAGCAATCTTGAAACCATTCCCACGAGTAGAAAGCAGATTCTCTACCGGCACCTTGCAATCATTAAAAAATACTTGTCGGGTAGAACTGCCCTTTATCCCCATCTTCCGTTCTTCGGGATTTAAGGTAATGCCTCCAAACGATTTCTCTACGATAAATGCACTTAGGTTTTTATCATCATCTATCCTTGCAAAAACCACAAATACATCGGCAAACCCTCCATTTGTGATCCACATTTTCTGACCATTCAGTACATAGTACTTCCCATCCTCCGAGAGTATGGCCTTTGACTTTCCGGAATTCGCATCTGAGCCCGCATCAGGCTCCGTAAGGCAATAACAACTTTTCCATTCTCCAGTAGCCAACTTCGGAATGTATTTACGTTTTTGCTCTTCGGTACCATAATATAAAATCGGCAGGGTTCCGATTCCGGTATGTGCTGCTAGAGCTACAGCAAACGAATGCCCGGCTCCAATAATTTCAGTAGTAAGCATGGAGGTTACAAAATCCTGACCCATTCCTCCATATTCCTCCGGAATTGAAATCCCCAATAAACCCAAAGCGCCGGCCTTTTCCAATAAAGCAGGCATCAGTCCTTCCTCACCGCTATCGATCCTGTCGAGATTTGGACTGACCTCCTGTGACAAAAAATCCCTGCACATCTCTGCAATCATCTGCTGCTCTTCTGTCCACTCCTCAGGAATAAACACATCCTCCGCGAGGGTTGTTTTAATCAGGAATTCTCCACCCCTTATTACTCTTCCGGAATTCGCAGCTTGTGACATAACTATAATATTTTGATGATCATTGCCTAGATATATTCAAGTTACGAAAAAAATGCCACCCAACTCGGGAGGGATCGTTAATGGAAATCAAACAATATCTTAAATTTCGATAGCTCATTCCTAAAATGATTAAAGCCGGATCGCGATGCGCGACCCGGCTTTACTAACCAATGTTTTTCAAATGCTGCTAGGGAGTCTTATTCCATACAGAAGGGGCACCTGCTTGAAGGCCATAATCATCCGCCGGACTGCCTTCGGGTAGATCCAGATCCTGTACACTATAACGCAATGTCATTTTGCCATAAGCACCATAGTATTTGTCAGCCTCCAAAATACCCATACCTTTTACTACCCAACGCTCGTCGACTGTTTGTTCCGGAATAAACAAAGTATCTGATTTTACATAACCATCAACTGCGCCTACAAATACGTTTCTAAAGTTCTTGATCTTTACATCAATGATCTCTTCTCCCTTTTCTACTGAAACTGCATACTGTGCAGTTTGAGAAGTGGTTCCTTTTTCCATCACCTGATAAATCCCTTCGAATTTATCTCTCATAATCTTTTCACACTGAGGCCCTTCATAGCCGGTGGGGCAGCTACATACACCTTCCTCGCAAACCCCATTATATGCACAGACAATAGTCTTGCATTTATCTTCGTTACAACCGGTTACACCAGTAAAAATAGCCATCAGACTCAGAGCCGACAGGAATATGGTTTTTAATGAGTTTTTCATCAATAATCTTAGTTTACAAAACAGGTGCTAAAGGTAAAAGAAACAAATTTAAAATGCAAGACCATCCAATTAAATTAAACAATAGTTGTTGTTCTATTGGTGAACATCCTAGGGTTGTTTACGCTCCATTTCCATTTTATAGGCCTTAATCCCCCTAAATATTGCCAGCGCAAGTTCGTGTTGGCCTGCCTCAGAATTCATGTAGATCTCCTCGTCAGGATTATTAATAAAGCCACATTCTACGAGCACACCCGGCATAGCGCTGCCTGCCAGGACTTCTAACCCCATTTGTTTAACTCCCAAATTCGGCCGGCCCACTCGTTCGAATTCCGACTGAATTTTCGTACCCAAGGTTACACTTCTCGCCAAAAAAGCCTGATTGTATTGCGCAATTATAATAGCAGTCTGCGGATCGCTCTCATCCAATAACCCCGGCTCCTCCACTATATTTTCGGCATTATTGCCAATGGCACCGGCTTTCTGGCCTGTCCTATGCAACCCCAATACGTAAGTTTCTGTACCACTCGCAGTGGTGCTGGTATGGCGTACGGTACGATAAGTAGGCACTTTCACCTTTTTCCCATTTCTGGTGACATATTTGTAACCGGTGCGTATTTTTTCTACCCGAGGCGCCGTTGCGTTAATATGTATCGATACAAACAAATCGCCCTTTGCCCGATTTGCTATTTCATGTCTTTCTTTCAAGGTGGGATATACATCTGAAGTGCGTGTGTAAATTACCTTGCAGTCCTTCAAACTATCATTGATCATCTTCCCTACCCTCAGAGCGATTGCGAGCGTCAAATTCTTTTCCAAACTTATTTTGCCCTTAGCCCCCGGATCGGTACCGCCATGACCTGCATCCAATACAATAGTTGTCACCTTTTTACCGTTAGCCATTGTAGCAAACGGTGCTATAATAAAGACTGCTAAAACAGCCGAAAGTACCCTTATATGCATTATATTTATTTAATCTGTTAACTTCCGTAAGTATAAACTACAAACCTAACACCAAATGGTTATTTTTGTGCCCGCTCATGACCCCATGCGGTAAAATTATTCTAAAAAATCTATGGATTCACTGCTTTAGGCTTTCTATTGCGGTAATTTTTATTTTGTGGTTATCGCAACCGGCTTTTGCTCAGGTTGTCCCACCCACCGACAGTCTCATCCTGACCGAAATCGCAGACAGTTCCAAAACCGTTCTTTCCGGGAGCGATAGTGTGTATGTCGACACTATGGCTGCCAACGGCGCTAAAAAACGGACTGCATTAGAGGACTCCCTCGGTATCACCATTTCCAAAGACGCCTTAGACGCTCCGGTTTTCAGTGAGGCTACAGATTCAGCGGTTATGGACATGGAGCATAATGTATTTTATCTGTACAAAGATGCAAAGGTATCTTATGAAGATATGAAAGTGGATGCCGGCATGATTGTGTACAATCAAGAAAACAGTCGTGTAAGTGCTTCGCCTCTTCCGTACAGAGATAGTTTAAAAGCTCCGGAAACCGATACCGCCGGTCTAAGGGGGAAATTTGTACAGGGTAATGAATCATTCACTTACGATTCGCTCCAATACAATTTCAAAAGTAAACGGGCGATTGTTAGAAATGCACATTCTCAATACGGAGAGGGTTTTGTCCATAGTGAGCAGATCAAAAGAAATGAAGATCAGTCGATCTACGGCTGGAAAAACATTTATACCACCTGTGCTCTCGACACCCCGCACTTTGGTATTAGTGCCCGTAAAATCAAGATCATACCCAACCGATTAATTGCTTCGGGTCCTGCCAATATTATGGTCGAAATGGTCCCTACCCCTGCCTTTTTACCTTTTGGAATCTTTCCGATTTCCCAAACGCAGAGGTCCGGATTCCGGCTGCCCATGTACACAATCGAAGAACAAAGGGGGATCGGCTTAACCAATGGGGGATATTATTTTTACCTCAATGACTATGCAGATCTTCTGCTCTTGAGTAATATTTATTCTAAAGGTAGCTGGAGCGGGAGTGCCATTGCCAACTATGCCAACAGGTACCAGTACAATGGTGGACTTTCACTGAGCTATGCCTATAATAAGACCGGCGAGAGCTTTGAGCCGAATTCATCGGTGGTGAAAGATTTTATGATCAACTGGCGCCATACTACTGATCCAAAAGCCAGACCGGGGGTGAGTTTTAATGCTTCGGTGACTGCGGGTAGCTCTTCGTTCTACGCCAACAACAGTTACAATCCGGATCAAATTCTGCAAAACCAGTTCCAGTCGAACATTACTTTTTCGAAAAACTGGGCTAATAAACCCTACAACTTAACTGTTGGTGCCCGCCATAGTCAGAATACCCAAACCCGTCAGGTGAATGTCACACTGCCGGAGCTTAGCTTCTATCTGGGACAATTCAATCCCTTTCAGACAAAAAACAGCACCGGTACCCGCTGGTACGATAAAATCACTTTGGGATATACGCTGAACGCACAGAATCAGATAAATTTTTACGACACTGCGTTTAGTCTGAACAGCCTCTCGACCAATCAGTTCAGAAATGGGATTCGTCACAATGTCCCTTTGAGTGCTGCTTATACCATCTTCCGTTTCGTCAATTTGTCGCTGGGAGCCAATTATACCGAATATTGGCTCACCCGCAGAGAGTTTAGATATTTCAACCCTAACCATGGGGGTGTAGATACAAATTTGTATCGTGGCTTTTATGCTGCCCGGGATGTTGACTTAAACATGCAACTCAGCACGCGTATATACGGGATGAAAATGTTCCCTAAAGGCAAGCTGATGGGAATTCGACATGTATTGACGCCCAGCACTGGCTTCAATTTCAAGCCCGACTATGCAGCGCACCCATTCTATTATTATTACCAGACCCGACTGAGTGAGATGGCCCAACCAGTGTACTTATCACCCTATGATGGCTCTGTAATTGGTGTACCCGGACTGAATCAGTACGGACAATTCGGTAGCAATGTGCTTTACGGCTTGAATAATAATCTTCAGATTAAAACCAGGAGTTCGAAGGATACTATTTCGGGCAGTCAGAACATCACCCTGATTGACGCCTTGTCGATAAATGGCTCTTATAATCTCGCCGCAGACTCATTTCAATGGAGTCCGATAGCTGTTTCTTTCCGAACGAACGTATTGAACAAGCTGAATATCAGTGCCAATGCCGCATTTGATCCGTACACTTTGGATTATGAGACGGGTCAGAGAAAAGCTACCAGCTATTGGGATGCCGGAGAGGGCTTGGCACGATTTACCAGTGCCAGTGTAGCTTTGAGTGCAAGTTTTAGATCAACAAAGAAAACAGGCAATGAATCGGAATTGATAAAAACCGATGAATTCAGTCGACTGATGCAACAAGGCGGGTATAACGACTATGTAGATTTCAATATACCCTGGTCAATAAATATCGCCTATGCGCTGACCATGAACAATATGTACAGCAGCTTTAGCAAGAGCGATTCAATACGATATAATCAAAATGTAATGATTAGCGGGGATGTAAATATCAGTAGTCATTGGAAACTAACCTATTCTACAGGTTATGATTTCACAATCAAGCAACTGACTTTTACCTCCATTGATATATACAGAGATCTACACTGCTGGGAAATGCGTTTGGGTGCCATCCCCTTTGGTCCGAGAAAAAGTTTCAACTTCACACTCAATGTGAAAGCCTCAATTTTACAGGATTTGAAATTGGTGCGACGTCGTGACTTCCGCGATGCGATATATTAAAGAGATTGAAAAATGGAGCGTGTGTGAGTCATGAACTTATTATTATTATGTTCATAATGGTAGATTTGCCTCTCATTTGATTATTTTTGCAGCTTATAAGTAAACATACAAATAACTAAACATGGCCATTGTCGATCTAGTTATGCCCAAAATGGGCGAAAGTATCATCGAAGCTACTATCCTTAAATGGCATAAGAAGCCTGGGGATAAGGTAGCAATGGACGAAACCGTGCTGGAGATCGCCACTGATAAAGTTGACAGTGAAGTACCTTCTACTGCCGCCGGTACCATTACCGAAATATTGTATAATGAAAATGATGTGGTGCCCGTAGGACAGGTAATCGCCCGGATCGACAGTGCTGCTGCCGGAGCTTCCACTGCAGCTCCTCAACCCGCTGCGCCGGCTCAACAAGCCGCGCCTGCACCGACACCGGCACCTGCTGCTAGCCCTGCTCCTTCAGCCTCTGCGGCTACCGCAACTACCGGTGGGAACAGATTCTATTCCCCACTCGTGCTTAATATCGCCGGGAAAGAAGGAATAAGCATGGCAGAGTTGGAACAAATCCCGGGAACCGGTAATGAAGGCAGAGTAACTAAAAAAGATATACTTAATTACGTTGCTAACCGTGGTAATGTAACTCCTGCTGCAGCTGCCCCTGCGCAACCCGCAGTTGCAACCACCACTACTGCTCCTGCACCACAGGCCGCCCCCGCTATTCATACCGGCAATGTTGAAATCATTGAGATGGATCGGATGCGGAAGCTGATTGCGGATCATATGGTACGCAGTAAATCTACGTCTCCGCACGTAACCAGCTTTACAGAAGCAGATGTTACTAATATCGTACGCTGGCGCGAGAAGGCTAAAAAGGAATTTGAAAAGAAATACGGCGAGAAAATCACTTTCACCCCGATTTTCATCGAAGCGATTACCAATTGTATTCGCAAGTTCCCAATGATCAACAGCAGTGTTGATGGTGATAAGATTATTATCAAAAAGGATATCAACATCGGTATGGCTACCGCTTTACCTAGTGGAAACCTGATTGTCCCGGTAATTAAAAACGCCGATACCAAAAATCTGCTCGGGCTCTCCAGAGATGTTAACAGTTTGGCTAATGCTGCCCGCAATGGTAAACTGAAAGCAGATGACACTCAAGGTGGTACTTTCACACTGACTAATGTAGGGACATTCGGAAGTTTGATGGGTACACCCATCATCAACCAACCACAGGTGGCAATCCTGGCTGTAGGTAGTATTAAAAAGCGCCCTGTTGTAATGGAAACTCCTGATGGTGACGTTATCGCCGTAAGACATATGATGTATCTCTCACTCAGCTACGACCACCGTATCGTGGATGGATCTCTGGGTGCAGGATTTCTTACTGCGGTAGCTAACGAACTGGAAGCATTTGACATTAACCGTTCCATATAATGGTGCGGACGAGCACAGCCGATAAATGAATCTGAATAATATCATTCGTCCGTCGCTTTATATTTTAGCGATCTTATTGTTCGTGATCCATAGCCACAGTATGGTGTTCGGACAAGCGATATCAACAAATCCCCCTCTTCAAGATGGGGATTTGTTGTTTCAAGACCTGGATTGCGGCCCGCTTTGCGAGGCGATTGAAAAAGTAACAAACGGCGTAGACAATAAGGATTTTTCACACGTAGGTATGGTATTTACCCGAAATGACACTGTTTGGGTGATCGAAGCTACCGGTGGGAAAGGAGTCTGCAGCACTTCGCTGGAATCGTTTTACAACAGAAGTAAAGACGAGCGAGGCCAGCCGAAAATAGTTGTAGGTCGCTTGAAAAAGAAATACCGACACCTCATCCCGGGTGCCATTGATTTTGCCATAAAGCAATTGAATCTGCCTTATGATGAAGAATTTTTACCTGAGAACGGCAAGTATTATTGCAGCGAACTAATTTACGATGCATTCAGACATGTCAATAAGGGTGTTTCGCTATTTGATTTGCAGCCCATGACCTTCATTGATCCGGAGACGGGATTATTATTCCCTGCATGGGAAACCTATTACAAAGCACTTAATAAAGAAGTCCCGGAAGGACTACCTGGTTGTAATCCCGGAGGCATTTCAAGAAGTAAGCATATCAAGATTATCAAGTCCTACTATTGATGCGCAACCAAAAAAATAGCGGAGATAGATGGAACTATCCCCGCCGGTAATAAAATGATTTGAAAAATGGCTATGGCAATGGTGCGCCAACAGGCACATTGCAATCATGGCCCGGTTGCCCGTGTGGAGGATTCAGACGTTGATTCTGACCACCCGAAGGGGTCTGTTGCGCAGGAGCATGATCTTGAATCATTTGTTGTTGGATCAAACCAGCTGCGTTCCCCGGATCACTATCCAAAGGTGCGCCGACAGGAATTTCACAACGATGTCCGGGTTCCCCATGGGGCGGATTCAAACGTACTTCACCTGAACCACCCGTTGGAGCTGCAGAAGGATCTATCATTTCACCTGAATTCGTGCCTAAATTAACACCAGATTCAGCTGATTCCTCCAGAGAATATTCGCTTACCGCCTCCTGATTCTGTGTCTCGTTAGTATTGTCTGCCCCATTACCACAGGCGGCAAAAAACGCAATCGACACCATCGCGATTGCTACTACTGATTTCTTCATTGACTTAAAATTTACAATTCGGAATTAAAACCGCAATCTGCGAAAGTAATTAATTACCCTCACTTAGCTCTGTTAACTTAAATAAAAATAATTTAGCGACCAAAGCCTATTGAAAAGATTTATTTTTTCATAGGGAAAAGATTAGCCTCAGCCTTTGCCCGGTCGAGCTATAAGTACGACCTTTGTAAGCAAATAGAAAATCAACACAAAAGTATGAGCAACAATTTTGTAACCGTCGGCCACAAGTTTCCGGAATTTAAGAAGAAAGCCGTAGTATCAATCGAAAAAGGAAAAGAATTTAAAGACATCAGCAATGCTGATATCAATGGCAAATGGACAGTAATGTTCTGGTGGCCTAAAGATTTCACTTTCGTTTGCCCTACTGAAATTGCAGAATTCAATAAGAACTTCTCCAATTTTGACGACCGTGATACAGTTTTATTAGGAGCATCTACCGACAGCGAATTCGTTCACCTCGCATGGCGTAAAGACCACGACGATCTGCGTGATTTACGTTTCCCAATGATTGCTGATACCAGCAAGAGTTTGGCTGAAGAATTAGGCATTTTGAATTCAGACGAAAAAATCGCTTATCGCGCTACTTTCATCATCGATCCCGAAGGAATCGTTCGTTGGGTAAATATCAACGACCTGAATGTAGGACGTAACGTAGCAGAAGTTATACGTGTATTGGATGCTCTCCAAACTGATGAACTTTGCCCTTGCAACTGGACCAAAGGTGAAGAAACGCTGACTCAAAAATTGCAAGCTGAAGAAGCTTAAAACTTATTCAATAGAATAGTTTTAAATCAGCATTCCATATATAAAAAGCATTTGTCCTGCTCCAACGGGGCAAGTGCTTTTCTTTTAAAAATAAAACCAGAATTATTATGTCACAAATACAGCATGATACCGTTCAAAATCTGTTTGCAGACCTTAAAATCGATGCAAGTCATATCAGTCCAGGCTTAAGTGCCTTGGCCGCAGCGGACAGCCGGTTTATTAAAGACTTAAAACTCAACGTATCTACCGTTTTAGGCAGTTCCGAACTCAACCGCAAAGAAGCATGTCTGCTCGCACTTTCAGTGGCAGTGAATCATAAACACGGTGTACTTACCGCATCATTCACCCAATTAGCTGTCGAAGCAGGGGCAACCGAAGCGGAAATCGCAGAGATCCATGCTTGTACAGCGCTGATGATCACCAATAATGTCTTCTACAGATTCAGACATTATATGCATGAGAATGAGTATTACAACAATCAACCTGCCGGTCTCAGAATGAATATTATGATGAACCCGGTACTGGGCAAAGAATTCTTTGAATTGACCAGTTTGATGGTATCCTCATTGAACGGGTGCGAACGCTGTGTGGTATCACACGAACAATCGGTAAAACAGCACGGTGCTTCCGAACCCAGAATATTTCAGGCTATCCGTCTTGGAGCGGTTATCAAAAGCTTATGCGCCGTTGTGTAAATCTTAGCGATTGAATCCTCAGCGTAGTGTGAAGTTGTAAATCTATGCTGAGGGTTCTGATTGCGACAGCGGCAAAGTGATAATAAAAGTACTACCCTTGCCCAGTGCACTCTCAACCCGAATCTTTCCTTCGTGCGCTTCTACCATGGTCTTCACATAGCTCAGACCCAGTCCGAATCCTTTAACATTATGCAGGTTGCCGGTATGCGCACGGTAAAATTTCTCAAAAATCCTGATCTGAGTCTCTCGATTCATCCCTATTCCATTATCCTGGATTCTTATAATCAACGACTGTGCATTTGATTCGGTTGCGACAACAATTCTTGGATGCTCCTGGGAGTACTTTATTGCGTTGTCCAACAAGTTGAAAATAATGTTATTAAAATGGACCTCATCGGCATGTATCCAAAAACGTTGAGCCGCCAAGTCCAACACCAACTCCCCATTACTTTCCTCAATTTGCAAGGCAAAATTCTCTGTAACTTTTCGAATGATCTCATGAGCATCCAAATCCTGTAGATGGAGCTTAACATCCTGCCGTTCTATCCGGGCAGCTTGCAAAATCTTCTCCACCTGCTTATTCATTCGCTTATTCTCATCTTTGATAATGCCGCTGTAATATCGGATCTTCTCCTCGTCATGAATCACTCTTTCATTGTTTAAAGCATCCACCGCCAGGGAGATAGTTGCCAAGGGTGTCTTAAATTCATGCGTCATGTTATTGATAAAGTCCGACTTCACCTCCGATAACTTTTTTTGTCGGAACATGGTACGGATGGTCAATGCAAATGCCGAGATGATGATACAGGTAAATACAATAGAGGCGACTACCATCCAGCCCATCTGACTAATAATATAGTGGTTGGGCTCATGGATATAGATATGCAACACCTCTGAAAGCAAGGATTCAGGAGGAGTTAATCGGTAAGTGTGCGATTGGGTAAAGTATTCTGAGCGAAAACCCGGTGTTGACAAAACCGGATTTCCCAAAAAATCAGTGATGCAATATTCAAATGGCTGCTTGATATTGTTTTGCTTAAGAGCCTGATCTACCATCTTCAACATTTCCTCATTAGTGAAAATCTGAGAAGTAAATACAGTCTGTAAAGCAAAATCCTTTAGCGCCGCCGGTGCAGAAGTAAGCTTTCTGCGTGCGAGAAAAGTCTGATAGGTCTGATCCCGAACACTGATCAGAGAATTGTCCACATCCCTTACATATTGATCCTGTTTCAGTAATACAGCATTCCGGATCCACTGCATCTGAATAAACATCGTCCCCAAAACAGACAATGTGATCAACACTATAATTACCGGAAAAACCTTTTTCATCGAAATACAAATTTAGGAGATGTAATGTGAAGATTCTGAGAAATCTGAATCACCGCGCTCCAGCTCAAAATCCGAACAAGCTTGAGCTCAACTTACGGAATTCAGAAAGGTTTGCGTTCAAACTATTTTATAAAATCAATAAAATGATTAGCTTTAGCCCGTAGAATAATCCTTTTCATGGCAAAAAATACTTATACAACATTATTGGTAGTTTCACTGTTGGTGATCCTCGGTGCGTGCAAGAAAACACCTGAAGAAGCGGAAACCATTCACGATACCTTAAGAGAAGGGAAGTGGAGGCAGGTATCCGGACTTGTCAGATTTCAAGGAATGAACGGGGTTGATTCCACTTCTGATTATTTCAGTGATCTGGTACCATCTTGCGTCAAAGACGATTATATAGTATTCAAGGCAAATTTCGACGGGGTAATTGAAGATGCAGATACAACCTGCGGGGTTGGGGATCCATACGAACTTCCATTTACCTGGGAAGTGCGTGAAGGCGGTACCCAATTGAATATTTACAATGCCACTAGAAATTTCCGGACAGCTTCTGTACACGGCAAAATTCTCAATCTTTCCGGCGGAAATTTATCTCTGGAATACACGGTGTACGAGCAATTCACACCGGGGGATATCGATACCCTAACCTATACCAACGAGTACAGTAAATAAAAAACTGAACGGTCCTATAGGGAATTCCGGGAATCCATGCAATTAGCTATGGTGAAATTGGTCATTGTCGGGATTGAGCCTAATTTTGCAACTTATATAACGAAGGGATTTTATGATTCATATTACCTTACCGGACGGAGCCGTCCGGGATTATGAATCCGGTGTTACCGCACTGGATGTTGCCCGTTCTATCAGCGAGGGGTTGGCAAGGAAAGTTCTTGCAGCAGAAGTAAACGGAGAAGTTTGGGACGCAACTCGCCCCATCAACAACGATGCTCATTTAAGATTATTAACCTGGACCGATAAAAATGGACAGTCTACATTTTGGCATTCTTCCGCACACCTAATGGCGGAAGCACTGGAGGCTTTGTTTCCAGGCACCAAATTCGGAATAGGGCCCGCTATTGAAAAGGGTTTTTATTATGATATCGATTTGGGTGGTCAAACTATCAGCGATGAGGACCTGACCAAGATCGAAGAAAAAATGAAAGAACTGGCGAAACAAAAGAATCCATACCAGCGCCGGGAAATTTCAAAAGCTGAAGCAATCAGCTATTTCGAACAAAAAAATGATCCTTATAAGATCGAATTGTTACAAGATTTGGAAGATGGCAAAATCACCTTCTATTCTCAGGGTAACTTTACCGATCTCTGTCGGGGACCCCATATTCCGGATACCGGATTTATCAAAGCTATCAAACTGACCAATATTGCAGGCGCATACTGGAGAGGAAATGAGAAGAATAAAATGCTAACCCGGATCTACGGTGTTACCTTCCCTTCTCAGAAAGAACTCGACGAATACCTGACATTACTGGAAGAAGCCAAAAAAAGAGACCATCGCAAACTAGGGCGCGAATTGGAACTGTTTACCTTCTCCGAAAAAGTAGGTAGCGGATTGCCCTTATGGTTGCCCAAGGGTGCGATGCTCCGGGAACAATTACAGCAATTCCTGCAGCGAGCTCAAATCGCTAGCGGATATCTGCCTGTAGTTACACCGCATATTGGGGGCAAACAACTTTATATCACTTCAGGGCATTGGGAAAAATACGGTGCTGATTCTTTCAGACCGATCACAACGCCGCAGGAAGGGGAAGAGTTTATGCTCAAGCCCATGAACTGTCCGCACCATTGTGAAATTTATAAATCATCTCCTCGCTCTTATAAGGACTTGCCACTCCGACTCGCAGAATTCGGAACCGTTTATCGGTACGAACAGAGTGGAGAATTACACGGTCTGACCAGAGTTAGAGGGTTTACCCAAGACGATGCACACTTATTCTGCCGCCCAGACCAGGTACAGGAAGAATTCAAAAAAGTGATCGATCTGGTAATGTATGTATTCAATGCGCTCGATTTTAAAGACTTCACAGCACAAGTATCGTTGAGAAGTCAGGAAGACCGCAGCAAATACATTGGTAGTGAAGAAAACTGGGAAATCGCCGAACAATCAATTATTAAAGCAGCTGCAGATAAAGGTCTGAACACTGTGATCGAATACGGCGAAGCCGCTTTCTACGGACCTAAGCTCGACTTTATGGTGAGAGACGCACTGGGAAGAAGCTGGCAATTGGGAACTATCCAGGTCGACTATAACCTGCCCGAAAGATTTGAGCTGGAATATATCGATTCGGATAACCAAAGAAAGCGACCGGTGATGATTCATCGCGCGCCTTTCGGATCTATGGAACGCTTTATTGCATTGTTGCTGGAACACTGCGGAGGCAATCTGCCTCTCTGGCTGGCACCTGTGCAGGTGAAATTGCTGCCTATCAGCGATAAATTCGCCCCGTATGCCGCCGAGATCACCAACCAGCTACTTGCCGCAGGTATTCGTGCTGAATTAGATGAGCGAAATGAAAAGATCGGTAGAAAAATACGCGATACCGAACTGATGAAAGTGCCTTATATGCTGATTATCGGGGAGAAAGAAGTAAACGAGAAAATGGTTTCGGTAAGAAAACATAGCGCGGGCGACCAAGGTACATTATCTCCCGAGGCATTTATACAAAATATATTAGATACAATTAATCAAGAACAATCAGGAAAAAAATAACAACTGCATAAAACTGCTTTTATATTTAAACCATACAAAAGCACTATTTTTGCAATAATTTTTAAAAATCGTTAATGCAAAGAAGAAGTAAAGGAAGACCATTCAGGCCACGCCAACCCAAAAATGAACATCGGCTCAATGAAGAAATCACTGCCCCGGAAGTGCGTGTAGTAGGTGAAGATATGGAGCCCGCAGTTTACCCTTTGGCAACTGCGCTCCGAATGGCAAGAGAAAGGGAAGTTGATCTGGTCGAAATATCGCCCAATGCCGCTCCCCCGGTATGCCGCCTGATTGATTACAAAAAGTTTCTTTACGAAAAGAAAAAGAAGGATAAGGAACAAAAAGCTAAAGCAAAGCAATCAGAAGTCAAAGAAATCAGATTCACGCCGAATACCGACGATCACGATTTCGATTTCAAAGCTAAGCACGCTGAAAAATTCCTTATTGATGGCGATAAGGTGAAATGCTATGTGCAGTTCAAAGGTCGTTCTATCATGTTCCAGGAACGTGGAGAATTACTTCTTTTGAAATTCGCTGAGAGATTGGCTGAAGTAGGCACTCTGGAATCTATGCCTAAAATGGAAGGTCGTAGAATGATCGCCATTTTCACTCCCAAAAAGAAAAAATAATACCTTTTATCAGTTGGCTGACCCAACGGGTTAGCCAACTGATAATATATTTCGTCCCTCCAATCGAGTCCCTCCCTGATTAGTTATTGGTCGGAAATCCGTATATTTGAGTATGTTCAGTACTCAATTATCTCAACTCACTCAAGAATATATTGCCCGTGAAACCAAACACGGGGCGCATAACTATCAACCACTTCCGGTAGTCCTTTCGAAAGGCTCCGGTGTATATGTATGGGATGTTGACGGCAAACGATATTACGATTTCCTTTCCGGCTATTCTTCTGTGAATCAAGGGCATTGTCACCCCAGAATCATCAACGCACTTACACAACAGGCGCAACAACTGACGCTTACCTCTCGTGCATTTCACAACGATGTGCTCGGACTTTATGCTGAGTACATTACCCAACTTTTGGGATATGATAAAGTGCTCCCAATGAATTCAGGTGCAGAAGGTGTAGAAACCGCTCTGAAAATTACACGCCGATGGGGCTATACCGTGAAAGGCATACCTGAAAACAAAGCCAAAGTCATCGTCTGTGCCAAAAACTTCCACGGACGAACACTTAATGTAATTTCATTTAGCACCGACCCTACGGCGACCTCCAATTTCGGTCCATTCATGCCCGGGTATATAACCATCCCCTTCAACGATATAAACGCTTTGGAAGAAGCACTGCAAGACCCTTTTGTTGCCGGTTTTCTCGTAGAACCCATTCAAGGAGAAGCGGGCGTCGTGGTTCCCGATGAGGGCTACTTGTCTAAAGCCGCAGCGCTCTGCAAAAGCAAAAATGTATTGTTTATTGGTGATGAAATCCAAACCGGATTAGCAAGAACCGGGAAAATACTCGCTTGTGACCATGAGCAAGTAAAACCGGATATCCTGATCTTAGGCAAAGCCTTATCAGGCGGAACCATGCCGATTTCCGCCGTACTGGCCAACGATGAAATAATGCTGACCATCAAACCGGGAGAACACGGTTCCACCTACGGAGGCAGTCCGCTCGCCTGCCGTGTGGCCATTGAATCTTTAAAAACCCTGGTTGAAGAAAACATGGCGGAAAACGCTGCTATTCAAGGAAGCTATTTCAGAGAACAAATTGCCTCCCTAAACCACCCGCTAATCAGCACTATCCGGGGGAAAGGTCTGCTCAACGCGATCGTCATCCAACACGATGATCCCGAAGCGGCTTATAAGCTTTGTCTGATCATGAAGGAACACGGACTGCTGGCCAAACAAACACATGGTGACAAAATCAGATTCGCGCCACCGCTAGTGATAACACGCGAACAAATTGATGAGTGCATAGAGATTATTAGCCGTAGTTTGGAGCAACTTACTAAATGACCCCTAAACCTCTGGAACAATCAACAAGATTAAACGAGCGAGTGGCAGACTTTCTAATGGGACTGCCCGACGGAATTACCATTCCTTTTATCCTTTCAGCCGGACTAACCGGGTTTAATGCCGGATCTAACTCAATAGGTATAGCCGGATTAGCTGCTGCGGTGGTCGGAGCGGTAGCAATGGGCATCAGCCGATACCAGTCCGGGAAACCCCAAGACATTCCTCACCGAATAGAAGAACTGGGTTTAGATCCGGAAATTGCCGAAGCCATTAAACAGGATCACTCTAAAGAAAAAAGTAAATGGGACGAGTTTGTAGATGAGTATGGACTAGATTTCAATACACCTGATCTAAAACATCTGAAACTTAGCGCCTTTCTTACCGGCATAGGCTACCTCTCAGGGGGAATTATTGCAGTAGTGCCTTTTATATTGAATGCGGCCAGCTCCGAACGCTTGCTATGGACAGCCTTTTTGAGCCTCTCCGCTTTGTTTGTCGCTGGATTTATCAAAGGACGTGTAATAGGATTAAACCCATGGAAAGAAGCGAGCCGACTGACCATCATCGCGGGTCTGACAGCATTAGCTGCCTATCAAGCAAATAGCCTGCTTAGTTAATACCAAGCAGGCTACGCAAAAATTGATATCGAATACCATTCTGGTCAAACAACATGACCAAGATAATAGCTCATTTATTAATCGGGAATACGAAGATTTTTACTACCATCTTCCTGTACCCAATAACGGAAATTAATATAAGGAGCCGGACTACTGCTCATAGGATTTTCAGGACTCCCCTTATACAAGGAAATCATCTCGATTTTCGCGTACTTGCCCTTAGCGGTGCGTACAACAAGCGTACGACCTTTTAACCCACGCATTACGTGCGCATCCAAATCGTAAGTGTACCAGCCAATATGACCAGCGGGAAAACCATCCCAAGCTGCGTAGGATTCGGAAGCCTCAAATTCTTCATCCGAAGGCGCCTCAGTCACTTCATCAAAGGATTTCATTACAACAACCAATCCACCTTTACCTACACCCTCCGGACCGGGAGGATCATTCTTCGAAGGATCATTTGCAGTGACAAAGGAATTATAAAACCTGTCGAAATAAACATCCCATTCATCAGTCAATCGCTTTGAACTATCTACTAGATCATGCGTTTCAAAACTAAAATAAACAGGGAGGCCTCCGGACGATTTCGCATTTCCAGGTATATCATATACATGATACACTCCTTTGGAATCTCTCTTTACGTATTGCGACACTTCTACCCAACTGGTGTCTTTTATATTGCCATTGTTGCCGTCAGGATTGCCCGGCTGAGGTTTATCCTCATCCTTCTTACATCCAAATGCAAGCACCGACATGGCCAACACAACTCCTGCAACTCGAAAAATACTTTTCATTATAACTACACTTTTTAAAGTTCAAACCTAATTTCTATTGGCGTGCCAGTTCCAGCGAAGACCTGCAAATACCTGCCTGCCCGGCTGTCCGGGAATTAAGGCATGGGTAAAATCAGTCAAGTTCTCCACACTTACCTGAAACGCAAATCGATCTTTACTAAATGTCTTTTCTACGGAACCGGAAAAAATAAAATAAGCCGGAGTGTAGATATCATAAACATTAGTAAATCCTTGTCCGTTACCGCTAACGGCAGCGAAAGGACTCTTATCCAGGAAATTACCCCTTAGAGATACAGTGATTCCCCAAGGACGATAACGATACAATAATTTCAGATTCGCTTGATGACGCGATCTCAATGTCAGACCATAATAATCCGAAACCGAAGCCTCGCGTACCTCACCAGTTTCGGGACTGCGCATTTTAAAAGCACCCGACTTGATTGAATCTATTACATCCCTGTCTTTAGCATACAATAACTGATAGCCCGCTTGCAAACGCAAATTCGGAGTAATCAACCAATAAGCCTCCGTCTCCATTCCGGATGTGTATGCTCTCGAAACATTGATATAGGAGAATAATTGCTGACCGTTTGATTTCTCAGCAATGGGAACCGTGAGAATCAGGTTCGAAAGATTGTTGTAAAACACATTCAGATTTAATCTCAATGCAGAGACCGGCTTCAGCGTAAAGCCCCCGTTGTACGACCAGGAACTCTCTGCCTTGAGCGCCTTTCCTGATCTGGATGCATATGGAAAAACTCGGCCCAATGTCCCTTCTGACTCCATCTGATTCAATCTGTCCTCCAACTCCTCGGTACCTAAAACGGTATATCCTACTAAGGGATTGGTGAAACTGAGATACAGCTGCCTGAAATCAGGAGCTTTAAATCCCCTTCCCGCAGACGCACGAAATTGCAATTTACGAGTCAAATTATACTGCGCTGCGATTTTGGGATTCACCTGTCCCCCATAAATCCAATTCCAATCACCCCTCAATCCCCCGATTATATTCAGATTAGCATTCAAAAAATATTGTTGCTGGCCATACACAAACACACTATTCATATAGCGTTCGCCGGGATAGCGAGTAGCGTTGACCGATTCTATATTACCTCCGGCACCACCCGTCAAAACGGCGCGCTTGCTGAATGAATAATTATGCTGCCACTCCAGCCTCTGCATTTTCTGACTGAAATAAGAACTATCGGTGGTCTCTCCGGTAGCGACAAGCGTAACTGATTCATCAGTTCTATAAAGATTCAGATAATAGCTCAGATTAGATTTCCAGCGGTCTGAAAACACATGATTCCATGTTGCCGATATATTACCATCTTGTTCTGCCAATCTATCCTCTTGTCGCTTAAAGCCGGTAAAATCATACACGTTTTCCTGAGTCCGTGTGCCGTAACGGGCAACTAGCATTAGTGAGGATGACGGAGCCAATTGATACCTCAGTTTTCCGTGAACTGTATAACTATGATAAGGGGGTAAATTCTTAAATCCGGTCTCGTCGGGGCTTACGGCAAAACCATCAGTTTTATAATAATCCCCCGCGAGTTGGAAGATCGCCTTATTCTTTAAAAACGAATAATTACCTACCCCTGATAGATCGACTACACCATAACCGCCATAGCGAGCCGCCAAAGAAACCGATGTATCGGGGGTTACGCTGCGGGTAATAATATTGATCACCCCTCCCATGGCCTCACTGCCATATAAAGATGATGATGCCCCTTTGATGATTTCGATTTGCTCAATATTGGCAACAGTAATTCTGTTCAGGTCAAACTTTCCGGTAAGACGTCCAACCATCGGCTGACCATCGATCATGATCATGGTATAATCGGGAGCCATCCCCTGCAATTGCACCCCGGTTCCATGTTCGTCTGTAACGAAATTAAACCCGGTTTGTTCTTTTAAAACCTCCAATAAGCGACGGGAGCCCATGGCCTGAATTTCTCTTCGTCCGATTACGGTGACAGGAATAGGAATACTATCCTGCTTTTGAGGAGTGCGTGAGGCGGAAACCACCACGGCATCCAAGCTCTGTGACCAAGATTCTTTTGGAGCCTGAGCAGATACAGACATTCCTGTCGTCAGCAGACAAAGCACCGCCAACGGCACTAATATTTGCTTGATTATAAGCTTGTTTGTTCGCATATCCGGCACCTGGCCTATTGTCCAAAAAAAATTGCGCAGCCGATTTTTATCAGCTGCGCAAATGTCCTGAATATCCCCTTAAAAGATTTTCAAAATCGGGAAACCTGTGACTAAATTGACATTCATATGACAAACACAGGAGTTTTTTTTGGATTAGCTCGGAAATCTTGCAGTCTCCGGACGGTTAACCCCTCTAGGTTTTTGCCTTTTTCCGTTAAAACCGGAGTTTCTGCGGGTAGAAGGGTTCACCACCCTTCCCGCCGGCATAACAACATCTTTGTTTTTTGGAGGTGTAAATCGAACGATATCCGAGGCCGAAGTCGGGAAGGGATGATCTTCAATTTCTGTCAGCACGATACCCGGAAGCTTTATAATCTGCTTCAATTGATCCTTTTCTTCTCTGTCGCAGAATGAGATTGCCTTTCCTGTAGCCCCGGCTCTGCCGGTACGGCCGATGCGATGGACATAGGTTTCGGGAACATCGGGCAAGTCATAGTTAATCACATGGGACAATGCTTCTACATCGATTCCACGTGCTGCAATATCTGTAGCCACCAATACCCGGAGATCACCTGACTTGAATTGATTCAAGGCATGTTGCCTCGCGTTCTGCGATTTGTTGCCATGAATTGCCGAAGCATAAATCTTAGCTTGTGCCAGATCTTTCACCACCTTGTCTGCCCCGTGCTTAGTACGAGTAAATACAAGCGTACTACCCTGAGCGGTATGTTTCAAAAGGTGAACCAACAACTTTTTCTTGTCCGCCTTATCTACAAAATAGATCGATTGATCAACGCGTTCAGCGGTAGATGAAACGGGAGTCACTGCTACCTGCACCGGATTAGTCAAAATCGATCCCGACAATTTCCGAATCTCCGTAGGCATAGTTGCCGAGAAGAACAAAGTTTGTCTCTTTGCAGGAAGCATACCAATCACTTTATTGATATCATGGATGAATCCCATGTCTAACATCCGATCGGCTTCGTCCAAAACAAAGAACGAAATCTGATCCAAACGGATCAAACGCTGAGAAATCAAATCCAGCAAACGACCGGGCGTAGCCACCAAAATATCTACACCCTCGCGCAATGCACGCGCTTGCGCGCCTTGCGGTACACCTCCGAAAATCACTAAATGGCGGAGGTTCAAATTTTTGCCATATACGGAGAGACTTTCCCCGATTTGAATGGCCAGCTCACGTGTTGGCGTAAGAATCAATGCCCTGATTGGGCGCTTTCCCTGATTCTTGTTCTGACTTTTATGTAATAATTGCAAAATCGGAATAGAAAAAGCAGCGGTTTTACCGGTACCTGTTTGTGCACAGCCCAAAATATCCCTTCCTTCGAGCGCATGCGGTATCGACTGAGCCTGGATAGGGGTCGGCTGTTGATAGCCCTCCGCGATTAATGACATGCGGATGGGTTCTATCAGGTTTAAATCCTGAAAATTCATGAAAAATTAAATGTGCCGGGCAATTACGATAATTGAATAAGGTAGGAACTCAGCTTGTTAAATATGGTGCAAAGATAAGGCGTAATGACCTACCAAAAATCAAGATTCAATTCTTTATAATGTTAATATATTCACAAGGCATTGCGATTCATGATTGATTGTCAACGGTTGGGACAAACACCGCCAGAACGGTCCCTCTGCCTACGGCCGAGTCGATATCCAGAGTCCCGTTCAACAAAGATACCCGCGACTGTATATTCTTCAATCCCCAACCTCCGCCATCCTCCATTAAATTTCGATCAAATCCCCTTCCATTGGCTTCAATTGTTAGGCACATCCCTTAGGCGGTTCCACCAGCTGAATACTCAAAACCGAAGCTCTCGAATGGCGAATCGAATTGTTGACCGATTCTTGAATATAGACGTCCTCAAGAAATATATCTTGACTATACAAGGAAAAAAGAGGATAAAAAAATCGGATAATAACAACAGTTTAAAAACTGCTGCTATTATCCGATATCTAAAATATTTTGGGTTAACTATTCGGTTTCGTCGCCCCTTATTTTGAAAATTGCCCCCTCCAGATCGCTATTCACTCTGATCTGGCAAGCAAGACGACTATTGTGTGTAGCATCGGGCAAAGTATCCAACATGTCCAGCTCTTCACCTTGAGCTTCCGGAAGCTGATCCATCCCATTCATCACCTCTACATGGCAAGTAGCACATAAAGCCATTCCACCGCAAGTAGCCAAAATATTATAACCATTAGCTTTGAGGATTTCCATCAAACTGAAATTGATATCCCCCGGGATCTCCAGTTCCTGTCTCGAGCCGTCTCTATCTTCAACTGTAAAACGAACAATTTCTTCCATATACCATTGGTTAGGAAAGGCTACTATTAACAACCGTTTCCCGTCAGCCTTTGCAAAATTAAAATTCCTGAATTCCGTTAACAGTCGTGTATTTGAAACTCAGTTTCTGATTAGGGTAAACAAATTTAAATGCACTTTGTGCCATTAGTGCAGCTTCGTGGAAGCCGCAAAGGATCAACTTCAACTTACCGGGATATGTATTGATATCTCCAATGGCGAAAATACCTTCTACATTGGTAGAATAATCGAAAGTGTCTACTAGGATAGCATTCTTATCGATATTCAATCCCCAATTTGCTATTGGTCCGAGCTTAGGACTTAATCCGAACAAAGGAATAAGGTAATCGGCCTTTAAGCTCTTGGTTTGATTTGTGTTATCAGCAACAACCACTTCCTGGAGATGACCGTTACCGTCAATTTTCACCACATTGGATTTCAATATCAAATTGATTTTCCCCTGCTCTGCCAGATTAAAAACTTTCTCAGCTGAATCCGGCGCACCTCTGAAGGTTTCTCCTCTATGCACCAAGGTCACTTTAGAAGCGACATTTGCTAAATAGATTGTCCAGTCCAAAGCTGAATCACCCCCACCTGCCAATACGATATCTTTATCTCGGAACAGTTCAGGATCCTTCACCATATAGTGAACACCCTTGCCCTCGAAACGTTCCAGTTGTTCTACTGATGGCTTTCTGGGCTCAAAACAACCCAATCCACCGGCGATTACGATCACCTTACAATGGATCTGAGTTTCCTCGTTGGTGGTAACGATAAAGGATTTGTCCTCCTGACGTTCAATACCCTCTACTCGTTCGCCCAATGTAAAAGTTGGATGAAAAGGTGCGATCTGCTTCATCAGATTGTCGACCAAATCCTGAGCCTGAACTTCCGGAAATCCCGGAATATCATAAATCGGCTTACGCGGATAAATCTCCGACAACTGTCCGCCTACTTGTGGTAGCGCATCTACTAAATGGCAACGCATTTTCAGTAACCCGGCTTCAAAAACTGAAAACAAACCAACGGGCCCTGCGCCCACCACGCAAATATCTGTAACTATCATTATTTATTATTACCTCTTATTGACATTTTTTCTTATGAATGTCGGCAAATCAGCCGCAAAAATACATACAAACCGACAAAAATTATGGATGATTATTTATATTAACGGGAAAATAGGTTTTTGAGCTATCGAAAAAATCTATAATCTTGGCTCTGATGCCAATATATAATCATAACCCCTATCTCATTTTAACATCCAGTTCGTCTCTGAGGGCATTTCCCAGAATGTTGAAAGCGAACACTAGTAACATGATAGCGATCCCCGGAATTATTGCAGAAAGCGGCTGATTGGTCAGCAGAAAATTATAATGTTCCTTGATCATCAATCCCCATGAAGGTTGGGGCGGCTGCACCCCTATACCCAGAAAGCTCAATCCCGCTTCAACCAAAATTGCTGAGGCAAAATTCGCTGCCGCCATCACCATAATCGGCCCTGATATATTCGGCAGAATATGTCTGAATATAATTCTAAAATTGCTCAGACTCAATGCCTTTGCGGCCGCTATATATTCTGTCTCTTTCAACGCCATCACTTGTCCTCTAACTAATCTCGCAGTTCCAACCCACATGGTCAATCCGATAGCTATAAAAATCTCCCAGAATCCCTTTCCCAGTGTCAGCGTTATTGCAAATACCAGCAAAAGCGTAGGAATTGCCCAGAGCACGTTCACGAGCCACATCACCAGATTATCCACAACGCCGCCATAATAACCCGCGATAGCACCCAAACTAACCCCAATTAATAGTGATAGCACGACGGCTACCAGTCCTACTGCCAGACTTACCCTGGCTCCCACTAATAACCGGGATAGAATATCCCTTCCATACCTATCGGTACCTAAATAATAGGTAAACTCCTTAATTTGCTCGGCTTCAAATGCCGACTGCCGATGGGAAGCGGATTGAGTCAATACAAAGGAGGATGCAATTTCTTGCAATGGAAATGAAATTGTGTCTTCTATATCATCATCGATATAATGAGCTACTACAATCCGATCCCCTTCCCACCAGTAGTTGTTGATCGGTAGTGGACGATAGGGAGATGGATTTCCCGAAAACCATGTTTTTAGTGAGGATTGCGGTTTCGGAGGGATTGCTTTGGGTATTAGTAAAACCTGGGTTCTGAAACCCGGTGGTCGGGCACTCAGTTCCAGTATCATTTGATTGGCAAAGGGAGTTTTATCGGGAGCCCATAGATAAGCCGTCAGTGCTATCAGGCAAGTCAGACCTATGACCACCATCGAAACTGCCGCCGATGTCCGGCGCCACAAATTTCTAAACAATCCCGAACGGTAGGTTTTAGTTACGGACATGCTTTTTACAGCTACTTTGATTTAATCGACCAACAATTCTTTTGCAATCCCCCGCCCTCTGTTTCTCTAACCCTCTTTCTCGCGCAACGAACACTATTTCTCTTTCTGTTTTCTCCTTCTCAGTCACTCTCTTTCTCTTTTCTCTTTCTCTTTCTCCTTCTCTTTCTCCTTCTCTCTACAGTCCGTATTCACTAATCAAGTACACCAGTCCGGTCATAGCCACGGCACCCAATTTTAGTTCCCTATGATTGATAGCTTCAAAAACATCGGTCGGAGCGTGATGCAAGTCAAAATAGCGTTGAGGATCCGGAACCAGTCCGGCCACCGGCACGCCTTGAGATTGCAGCGGACGAATATCCACCCCACCGCCCTCAGCGGTAAAATCGTACACTCCATAATCCAGAAAATACGGTGCCCACTTACGAATCTTTTCTTTCTTATCCGCTGGCATAGTCATGGAGAAACCACGAGGTGAAAAACCACCGGCATCACTTTCTACAGCGAAAATATGACGCTCCTTCCTGGCAGAATCAGCATATGCCTGGCCACCTTTAACGCCATTCTCCTCATTCATAAATAATACAGCGCGTACGGTACGTTTGGGTTGTATACCAAGTGACTTAAACGTTCGGATCACTTCGATCGATTGCACACAACCGGCTCCATCGTCATGTGCACCCTCACCCACATCCCAGGAATCCAAATGTCCGCCGGCAACAACAATCTCATCGGGAAACTGACTGCCTCTTATCTCACCTATCACATTATACGACATAACCGGCTCTTCCATCCTACATTCCGATTTCAATCGCACCTTTACCAAACCCTTCCGGCATGCCTGTTCCAGAAGATCGGCGGTAACGTTACCAATCGCCATAGCCGGAATAGGCTTTATTGAATCCGCATAGGCGGTCATACCCGTATGCGGAACATCGTCTAGTGCTGTCGACACCGAACGGATGATAATAGCTGCTGCTCCCTTTGCTGCCGCCCGATTCGGGCCCTGAGAACGAAACTTTACAGCATCGCCATACCCTTGAAATGTGGACGGAAAATCTTGTCGAAACCGATAATTATAAAATACCACCTTACCCTTTACGTCCTCTGCAGACATCGCAGCTAGCTCGTCGAAACTATGCACCATCACCACCGAGGCCTCCAAGGTTTCGCCGTTGGTTCCCTGACTGTTTCCAAGTGATAAAGCCGGAACCTTTTCGAACCCCTTTGCTGAGGCCATTTTGATCTCAAGCGATTCCGTGCCACGTACCCACCGAGGCACCCATACTGGTTGCAACCAAACAGAATCGGCACCCGCCTCCTTCATAGCTTTTACACCCCATTCTACTGCTGCTGCGGCTTGCGGCGAACCACTCAGGCGATGTCCCACATCCTTGCATAAAACCCGCAACTGCTCATAACAGATGCCATGCAGCATAATGTTATCGAAAATCTTACGTAAGGTCAAAGAATCATCAGCTCGGACAGAGATGCTGCCTATTGAGCAGAATAAAACTAGCAGAATATTTTTCATGGTATAAATGTAAGGGACTAACTCAATTTTTAAAACGGGATAAAGATGGCCGAATTTTTATACAATTTATTTACGGTGAGTTTGTATCTTTCGATCTCATTGAATTTAGTTATGAAACGTACCTGTACCCTTTTGCTATTGGCGACTTCGGTTGTTCTTTTAAGTCGTTGCTCCCCAAAGATAGCATCTACAACAGCGAGCTCAGAAACTTCGGCTGAGGTGGCAGCTATAAAACAAAAATATTCTGAAGCACAAATTGAAGAAGGCCGTCTGATCTACCAAAGCAGCTGCGGCAAATGCCACAAATTGTTCGAGCCGGAATCGAAAAGTATCGAAAAATGGGAAACTGTTCTTCCGAAAATGCAAAGACTGGCGAAACTCGATGAAACCGATGGTGGTAAAGTCAGAGCATACCTGCTGACGCACGCCAAACAATAATTCACTATTATATCTCAAAACAGTCCAACTGTTATTCCTGCTAATAACAGTTGGATTGGTTGCGCTTTAGAGATTAATATTTTCTAAACATCAGAGAATCTTATAGTCTTATTAGGGATATGTCATCCTTTAGACAGATATTTGTTCCGAAATCAATAATCGGTCGGTAAACACATGAAGATAGGCATAGTATGTTACCCAACATTTGGAGGAAGTGGCGTATTGGCGACAGAACTGGGTATGGCTCTTTCAGAAAAAGGACATGAAGTTCATTTTATCACCTATCAACAGCCGGTAAGGCTCAATTTCCATCCGAATATTTATTACCACGAGGTTACTGTACCTACTTATCCACTGTTTGACTTTCCGCCTTATGAGACGGCGCTGACCAGCACAATGGTGCATGTGATTACTAATCATCAATTGGATCTGCTCCATTTGCATTATGCCATTCCGCATGCTTCCGCTGCCTATTTCGCCCGTCAGATTCTCCGGAAAACTGGCCGGGACATACCTTTTATCACGACCTTGCACGGCACGGATATTACTTTGGTAGGGAAAGACCAAACCTATGCACCGGTAGTTACTTTTTCTATTAATGAATCAGATGCGATCACTGCTGTATCTGATAATCTCAGAGAAGAAACATTCCGCTCTTTCCCAATTGAGAAGGAGATTAGAGTAATTCCCAATTTCGTAGATACACAGCGGTTCTTCAAAAGCGATAAAGAGCATTTCAAAAAAATGCTGGCGCCTGGTGGAGAACATATCCTGGTACATGTTTCCAACTTCCGAAAAGTAAAAAGAGTAGAAGATGTAGTTAAGGTATTCGAAAAAGTTAGAGAAAAAATTCCTTCCAAATTGCTGATGATCGGGGACGGCCCCGAAAGGCAGAATGCAGAAGAACTCTGCCGGACATTAGATGTTTGCAACGATATTCGCTTCTTAGGTAAGCAAGAGCAAATTGATGAGATTTTCAGTATTACCGATCTGTTCATTCTTCCCTCGCAATATGAGAGCTTCGGATTAGCAGCACTGGAAGCAATGGCCTGTGGGGTGCCAGTCATCTCCACCAATGCAGGAGGTCTGCCCGAAATCAACATCCAAGGCATTACCGGTTTTCTTAGTGATGTCGGCGACACTTCTGACATGGCCAAAAATGCTATATATATTCTGGGAGACGAGGCTCGCTTAAAACAGTTTAAAACAGCAGCTTTAGAACAAGCGCGACAATTTGAGCAATCCCGAATTATCCCGGTGTACGAAGCTTTGTATGAAGAAGTACTGCGTGGATATAAAAAGAAATAATTATGTTGCGCTCCGCTTATGGCAATAAAAATTGTTGAAATTGGCCTGATATAAGGATCAGTTACTTGTCTCAATTTACTGCCGACCTAATAAGCCTTGATACTGCTATCGGGAATCTCCCCCGCGAATGTTATTTTTGTCCCAAAATCATCCCGAATGACGCTTGCCGAACAATTGCGGAATGCCACCTTGGCTTCGTTGAGACAGCTGTTTCCTGAAACGGAGTTTTCTTTGTCGACGATAACAGTAAACCAAACCAAACCAGAGTTTGTCGGTGACTATACTGTTGTTTTGTTTCCCTTTCTGAAACTTTTGCGCCAGAAACCCGATGCTTTGGGACAATTACTGGGTGAACATCTTGTACAAACCAGTAATCTGGTGAGTTCTTATGAAGTGGTGAGCGGTTTCCTTAATCTGGTTGTCAGAGAATCCTATTGGGCATCCTTTCTGTTGAATCATTTTAACGATCGCAATTTTGGCGAAAAACCTTGTCAGGACAAGCGTGTGATGATCGAATATTCTTCGCCCAACACCAACAAACCCTTACATTTTGGTCACCTCAGAAACAATTTTCTGGGTTTCGCCATGGCTAATATCCTGCACGCTGCCGGCAAGCAGGTAGTAAAAGCCAATTTGGTTAATGACCGGGGTATCCATATATGCAAGTCTATGGTTGCCTGGCAAAGATTCGCCAATGGCGCCACTCCTGAAAGTACCAATACTAAGGGCGATCATTTTGTGGGCGACTACTACGTACGATTTAATGATGCCTATAAAGAAGAGATCAAACAACTCATAAGCGAAGGCAAAGACGAAGCCACAGCAGAAAAGGAAGCCCCCATTATGCTGGAAGCTCAGGAAATGCTACGCAAGTGGGAAGCAGGAGATCCGGAGGTTAGAGAGCTTTGGAAAACCATGAATGGATGGGTTTACGAAGGATTCGACTATACCTATCGCCGATTGGGAATTGACTTCGATAAGATGTATTACGAAAGTGATACTTATCTGCTCGGAAAAAAAATCGTTGAAAAGGGTTTACAGAAAAAAATTCTGTTCCAAAAAGAAGATGGTTCCGTATGGATCGATCTGACTAAGGAGGGATTGGATGAGAAATTATTGCTGAGAGCCGATGGCACTTCAGTCTATATGACCCAAGATCTCGGAACGGCAGTTTTAAAATACAATGATTACAAACTCGATCAGTCGATCTACGTCATTGCCGACGAACAGAATTACCATATGCAAGTGCTGCAGCTCATTCTCAAAAAACTAGGAGAACCCTGCGCTGAGGGTATCTATCACTTATCTTATGGAATGGTGGAGTTGCCCACAGGAAGGATGAAGAGCAGGGAGGGCACGGTCGTGGATGCCGATGATATGATGGATGAAATGATCGACCTTGCAAAGGTTCAGACCGAAACTGCCGGTAAAACTGAGGGTTTTTCAAAAGAAGAATTGGAACATCTTTACGAAACGATCGGGTTAGGGGCACTCAAATTTTACCTCTTAAGGGTAGATCCCAAAAAGAAGATGATTTTCGATCCCAAAGAATCAATTGATCTGCACGGCTATACCGCAACCTTTATTCAATATGCACATGCACGTATCTGCTCTATTCTAAGAAAGGAAAAAATTCCGCTGCTACCCGGGAAAGAACATTTCCAGTCCTTCGTTCGGCAACAACCCTTAACACCGGCAGAAAAGGATCTGATTCGGGAATTGGAACTATATCCGCAGATTGTCGAAAACGCAGCAAACGATTACAATCCATCGTTACTCTGTAACAATACATTCCGACTGGCACAGCTGTTTAACTCATTCTATGACCAACATAGTATTGCCAACGCCGAGAGTGAAGAAAAAAAGCTACTCCGACTGATGATCATTATTATGACAGCCAGAACGATGCGGCATGCTATGCAACTGCTGGGAATCCGTCTCCCGGAAAAAATGTAATTTTTTATAGTAAGCTATTAACAATTAACCGATCGGACCCATTCGATCGGTTATTTTTTTATTTTTTTATATAAAACACTTGCGTAGATGAATGGCTACATTTACATTTGTAGCCGAATAGCTACACAATGAATCTCCAAAGAGATGTATTCCGGGCGATTGCCGATCCAACCAGGAGAGCCATATTGCTAATGCTGGCTACGAATGCTATGACAGCGGGTGCTATCGCTGCCAATTTTAATACTGCACGACCTACCGTCTCCAAGCATCTGCAAATTCTTACGGAGTGCAACTTGCTCCAACCAGAGCAAAGGGGAAGAGAAATCTACTACCATCTCAATCCGCTCCAAATGAAGGAAATCGCTGAATTTATCGAGCCTTTCCGAAGAATATGGGAGGAACGTTTCGATAAATTAGAAGCGGTCATGCAACAACACTTATCCTCATAAACATTTCTATGGAATACAAAACAAAGGTCAACGCAACAGAGAATACTCAGGAAATTCTTATTCGCCGAGAATTCAATCTGCCGGTGGATCTGCTATATCGGGCATATACCGAAGCCGAGTTTCTGGAACAATAGATGGGCACCTATGTTCTGTTGCTCGAAGCTAAACAGCATGGAGCTTATAGATTTCAGACTACTGACAAGGATGGGCACGTCCTATTTCAATGTCATGGGGTATTTCACGATGTAATGCCCAACCAAAAAATCATACGCACATTCGCCATGGAACATGTGCCTGCTGAGCCCCAACTCGAATTTCTAGAGTTCTGGCCAATCTCTGAATCCAGTAGTTTACTAACCATTCAGATGATCTACCGCTCGGTGGCAGCCAGAGACTATACGCTGAAACTCCCGTTTGCGATGGGCCTTAATATGGCGCATGATCGACTTGAAAAAATATGTTCCGCTAAAATCCACTAATCTATGAGCAAAAGAAATAAAATAATATACTGGGTAGCCACCATTTGGCTATCGTTGGGAATGGTATCTTCCGGACTGGTACAACTTCTGGCAATAGATGAGGAAGTAGCACTGATGAACCGACTTGGCTATCCGAGATACCTATTGCTCTTATTGGGTATCAGCAAATTATTCGGTGTGATTGCCGTATTAATACCTCGGTTCACCATGATCAAAGAATGGGCTTATGCTGGTTTTTTCTTTATAATGGCTGGTGCTATCTTTTCGCATTTGGCGGTAGGAGACCCTGCAATAGAATTCTTCGGACCCACACTTTTACTCGTATTGACTTTAACTTCATGGTATTTTCGTCCGCCAACCCGAAAAACCTTAACAGCCCAATAATTTTCAAGTCATGAAAAAATCCAACAAAATATTGCCCAAGGAACGTCGCACAGAACTGTTATCAATTCTGAAAAAAAGATTCGAAGAGCATAAAAAACGACATAAAGACATCAGTTGGGAAACAATATTGGACCGCTTAGACAAAAATCCTGATGCGCTTTGGTCGCTAAACGAAATGGAAGAAACCGGTGGCGAGCCCGATGTGATCGGTTATGATAAACAAAACGATCGCTATCTATTTGCCGACTGCTCAACTGAAAGTCCGAAAGAACGCCGTAGCATCTGCTATGATCCGGAAGCCTTAGAATCAAGAAAGGCTAACAAACCCAGACACAGCGCGATTGGCATGGCCGAAGAGATGGGGGTAACCATCATGAACGAAGCTCAATATCGATCCTTACAGGAACTGGGGCCATTTGATACTAAGACCTCAAGTTGGATTCAAACCCCTGATGGTGTTCGAGAATTGGGTGGTGCGCTGTTTGGAGATTACAGGTTTGGTCGTGTTTTCATTTATCACAACGGCGCAGAGTCTTATTACGCAGCCCGGGGTTTCAGAGCCATCTTGGAACTCTGATAGAAACCTGTATCAACAGGTTTTATATCCCTTGGAGCAAAGCAATCAATTCTTGTTGCAGGGATACACCTTTGTCGTGGTTGTACCATTTCTGCAATTCCGTCTTGATGGTTTCAAAGTCAGCCTTATTCTGCAATAGCCCGCTGTATAATTCCTGACATTCGGCAGGACGTGGACCCCATGTCGCCAGATCGTTTCCTTGCAGGTCTCTAACAATCAATTTCGGAATCGATTTAGATCCGTTGGTGAGGTATTGGTTGATCAGGAACGGCTCAGTATCCCGCAATTCATATCTTGTTGTGATATGCGCATGTGGTGCTGCGATTATTTCCAACATGGGGACGCTATGAGCGGCATCTCCACACCATGGCTCTGTGATAATGATCCATTCCATTGGTCGGTCTGCTGATTCAATCAGCATATTATGCAGTTCGGCATTTACCACTCCGGTTTTCAACCAGCGTTGCATCCGCGACCAGTTCAATTTGGTATAATCGATGTAATCGGAGTTATCATAAGGAGGAGGTGGTGTTTCCTGCTTCAGAATTCCTTCAAAATAGGCGAGATAGTTGCTAAAATCCATTATATCAAAAACTTATGGACAAAGTTAGCTCATTACTTTAGGATGAATTGTTAAATAACTAAGTCAGTCGGCAGTTGTGGTCAAAAGCGATTCCAAATACTTGTTAAAGACCAAATTGGCGAAAATGATTCTTTGTGTAAGACGGGAAACCGCGCACAGAGGCCATAGTCCGAGATTGGCACACGTAGCAATTTGCTAGCACGTTTCCGTGCGAAAGCTCGGAAACCCAACTGGTTTAATTGGTCCCCATTCTTACTCTGGGATCCAACCAAGCATACACCAGATCGGTCAGCAAATTGATAATGATAAATATAAAAGAAGCAAAAAGCACAGCCCCCATGACGATGGGAAAATCAAACTTATCCAAAGCATCTACCGTCACTTTACCGATACCCCGCCAATTAAAAATGTACTCAATAAAGAACGAGCCGGCCAACAATTCTGCCAACCAACCCGAGACCGCCGTAACTACCGGATTCAATGCATTCGGTAGAGCATGCCTAAAAACCACCTTTGCCTTTCCCAATCCTTTAGCGTACGCCGTCCTAATATAATCTTGCGAGAGTGCATCTAACAATGCACTCCGGGTGAGCTGGGTGATGATTGCCAACGGCCGGATGCCCAGTGCCAAAGCGGGCAAAATCAGATTACGTGGTGCCGGCATTCTGCCCTCAAATGCATCATATTCCCATAAACTCCCCGTCATATTCAGTCCGGTATATGCGTGCAACAAATAGCCCAGGACATATGCGATCAATAATCCGGCAAAAAATGAAGGGAGCGAAATACCCGCGACGCTTGCTGCTATCGCCGAAGTGTCTACCCAAGTCCCTTTTTTAAGAGCAGCCAGTACACCCAATAATATACCACCAATTGTTGCCAGTAGCATGGCTGTAAACGCGAGAATAACCGTGCCTGGCAGCGCCTCCGCTAGTACCGCCGTCACTTCCCTCTTAGTGCGGTAGGAGCGACCGGCATAGGGCCATTTTAAACCCAACTGTTTATGTTCAGAAATCCGGAGTAAGGCCATCAAGCCATACTTTTCCGTCTCGTCAACCCGATGCAAACCAATTGGCGACAGATCGTTCAGGTAAAGCAGATACCTTTTCCATACCGGCTTATCGAGGTTTAGTTCTTTTCTTACATTTTCAATGGAACTCAGGTCACTCCTCTGTCCCATTGTCAGTCGGGCAGGATCTGCGGGCATCACGTTAAAGAGAAAGAAAACCACAGTGATTACTCCCAGTAACACCAGGATACTGTATTGGATTCTCTTTAGCAGATAGCGCAACAAATTGCTTAGTTTAGGTCAATCTTACCGTTATTCAGCTGAACACCTTTCGGATAATCTCTGAAACTCCATTTCTCCTTTACGGTACCGTTGTGCAGCATCATCAATCCGGGATTGCTTCTCATCGCGGTCTTGCTGGCAGTACCATCGATCGCGAAGGCCGGGAATTTGATCAAACCGTGTTCTTGTAGAAATGCCTGCGTCCGCTCCTGATTGTCAGAAGAAAGGATGTAGGTTGGTATCTCGTAAGTCTCTGCCTGCTCAGCAAGCTGTCTGAATACCTCTATGTCGTCCAAGCGAGCCTTCTCAGTATTCCGGATGAACCACAAGAATACATATCCTTCGGCCTGAAGAATATTGGCTGTATGATCATTACCATCGTAGTCGGTGATGCTGAAATCCTTAATCGCAATTTCACCGGTAGCTTCTTTGATCAATTTTGTTTTTGTATCTACATACTTCCAGGTGGTATCCTGCCAGGGGTAATTTTCCATAGTGAAATCCTTCTGCACTCCATCTTTCTCATAAGTGAGAATGGTTTCGTAAATAGCAGGTTCAGCATCTGGTGGCAACTGCATTTTCTCCCACAGATTATTACCCTTTTTATAGGGCAGGCAATCGTAAAAAGGCAGATGTTCAAGCGACCACCATTGCATGCCGAAAGCAAAAAAACCACTGAGTATAATAATTGCAACACTGGGATAACCGCTAAAAATCGGCTTAATCCGACGACGGAAGAAGAAAAGGAAAAGTACTAATATCAGTAAGACTACATCCTTCCAGAAAGTTTCTGCATTTGAAATCTTGATACAATCCCCAAAGCAGCCACAGTCCTTAATCTTATCAGTGAGATATACATAGGCGGTAAGGAAGGTAAAGAAAGTAGTCAGTAACAATAGTAAAAAAGAAAAAAGGCGGAACCCATACCCTACCAATAATGCCACACCGGCTATAATCTCAAAGGCAATCATAGCAATGGACAAAGGCAATGAGTATGACATCATCCAGTACATATGCCAGACTTCAAAGAACTCATCCATCTTATAACTCAATCCGAGCGGATCGTTGGCCTTGATGAGACCGGAAAAGATAAACAGTACTCCAACGATGATTCTAACCAACCAAAGCAGGTATTTCATATCTTATTTTTTATCTGGTTATGGTAACTAAGATTTATTGTTCGCGACTCTCTTCAATTTTTATCAACGCGAATATAGCATAATTCACTATATCTTTAAAGTTGGCATCTATGCCTTCCGAGACCGTAGTCTGACCGTCATTGGCCAGGATTTGCTTTATTCGCAACAACTTTACGAGGATGAGATCTGCAAAGGATTCTTGCGACATATCTCTCCAGGCTTCACCGTAGTCATTATTCTTTTTCAACATTAATGATAAGATCGACCCGGCATATTCGTCATACAACAGGGCTGCCTCATTGTTCGACAAATTAGTGGGAAGATTTTCAGTCGCATTCAACTGAATCAGGGCAATAATACCATAATTAACGATCCCTACAAATTCGCTTTCAATACTATCACTTACTAATTGAACTTTATGCTCCTGAATTTGCCGAATTCTCCAAGCCTTGATATAAATCTGATCCACAATGGAGATTTGTCTCAATACCCGCCAGGAGGTACCATAATCTGCAGTCTTTTTTAAAAATAGCTCTCTACAGCTATTTACTACCTTGTTATATTGCTCTTTGGTATTTTGCATCTTTAATTACGAGTAAAACGAAATTGCATGGATTCTGCACTAACAAACTTCAAAAATACACTTTTGCCTGTACAAACATTCTTAAGTTCTAAAGGGCGATTACTAGATCTTTCCGAGCCACTGGTAATGGGCATTCTTAATGCCACCCCCGACAGTTTTTATACCAAAGGCAAGCACAATACTTTGTCGGGCATGGTGCAATTGGCGGCGCAGATGATTCATGATGGCGTGGATATCCTGGATGTGGGGGGAGCTTCTACCCGACCTGGCGCTACACCGATTTCTGTCGAAGAGGAGATCGACAGAGTAGCACCAGTGATTGAAATGATTCATCGAGAATTTCCGGATGTTTGGATATCCGTTGATACCTATCGTTCTGATGTAGCAAAAGCCGCAGTAGCAGCGGGGGCGAGCATCGTCAATGATATCAGTGCCGGAGAGTTAGACGCAGAAATGTTCCGCGCAGTGGGTGAATTGCAAGTCCCCTACATCGCCATGCATATGCAAGGCACTCCGGAAACCATGCAATTGAATCCGAAGTATAATGACGTGGTGAAAGACATTGCAGAATACCTTAAGAGTATATGTTTTAAAGCGGCCGCTGCCGGGATCCGGGATTTAGTTTTGGATCCGGGATTTGGATTTGGTAAAACTGATGCTCACAATTTTACGCTGCTGAATCAAATCGATATCCTACGCATTTTGGGCAAGCCAATTCTGGCGGGAATTTCTCGAAAATCCATGATTTGCCGCACCTTAGGAGTTCAGCCCGAGGAGGCATTAAACGGCACTACAGCGCTCCATATGGTTGCATTGCAGCGTGGTGTCACCATATTGAGAGTCCACGATGTTAAAGAAGCGAAACAGACAATCCGCCTCTTCTTAAAGCTGCAAGAACACGCTAGCCATTAACCTAAAATCCGATGGCGTTTAAACACTTTACTCCTATCGAATAAATAACGGTAAGTGCTCAATTTGCGACTACGATGGGTGCCTAGGCTTTCGGCGATATTGATCATTTTAGGATTAAAATCGCCGATCCATTGCATCTCATAATCTTCGTACTTCACCTTCTTTTGAATATTATTGGCCGCTTCGACAATCATGAATGCGTCAACGCCCTTGCCTTGAAATTCAGGAATAATCCCAAATGCGAGTCCGACGAAACGGGAGCATTTACCCATTTTCTGATACCACAAAAACTTCAGCTTATGCCAGAGGTCGAACTTACCATTTAAGTATTTAAAATACTGGTTCAGGTCTGGCAAATTAATCCACATCGCGATCGGCTCGTCTTTATAATAGGTAAACCACGTGATCTTCTCATCGATCACCGGCTTCATGGTGGCAAACATTTTTCTTACGGTACGTTCGTCTAAGGACTTCCCTCCACCGTGACCTGCCCAAGCTTTATTGTAGATATAAGTAAAATCTTTCGCAAACCGGTCGAGCTCGCTTTTACGAATATGCACGGCTTTATAGTTTGGATCTTGCGACAAAACAGCGTGCCGTTCATAAAATTTATCTTGCAATCTGACATCTACCTTTAGCGCAAAACAGATTTGATCAAAATAAACTTGAAATCCGTAATTTTCGAATAAATCTTTATAATAAGGAGGATTGTAGTTCATACAATACAAAGGCGGCTGAAACCCTTCTACCTGAAGTCCCCACCAGCGATCGCGTTCACCGAAATTTATAGGACCGTCCATTGCCTCCATGCCTTGTTCCTGCAACCAGTTTTTGCAATAATCGAAGATGAAATTGGCTGCTTCCTGACTGTTGATACATTCGAAAAAGCCAATTCCCCCGGTGGGTTGTTCATTTTTATATTGTCGGTTAACAAAAGCAGCAACCCTACCAATGGCCTTTCCGGAATCGTCTTTTAAAACCCAACGCTTACATACTCCTTTCTTAAAAAACTTATTTTTTGCAGGGTCAAAAACCTCTTCTATATCCTTGTCTAAGGGACGAATCCAATTGGGATCATTACGATAGATTTCCAATGGCATTGCCAGGAACAATTCTCTATCCGCTTTGGATTTAACTTCGTGCAAATGCATGGAACTCCTTATGATTTTTGTGTTGAAAAAGGATGGGCTCAAAAATAAAGTTTTGATTGGAAGATAAATGATTGAATTAAGATTTGGAGTTTTGAGAATTAGCATTATCTTTGCGTCCCAATCACAGGAGGTGCGGTAGCTCAGTTGGTAGAGCAAAGGACTGAAAATCCTTGTGTCGCCGGTTCGATCCCGGCCCACACCACAGAATCCGAAGCGAGAGCGAAGACAGCAACCCAGCTAACTTTACTCTCGCTTCTTCGTTTTTAAGAATTTTGAGATTACTCTCCTCTTTATGCTGCCCGCAGAGGGCTCAGCAACCATTTTTTGAAAAAGTGCCTCTACAAGCGTAATTTTGCCCTCAATCAGAGCAATAATTTTTAGCCTTAGCGAATGTTCATTGCTATAAATCAGCGCGTTCATTTTTTCTTAATTTTCGACAATTTCAGATTCCTAATCAATTCATAATATTTAAATGAAAAACACGCCTTTCACTAAAATCCATCAACAGCTGGGCGCTAAGATGGCTGAGTTTGCAGGGTACAACATGCCCATCGTGTACACCAGTATCAACGAAGAACACCAGGCAGTGCGTAACAACGCCGGCATTTTCGATGTCAGCCACATGGGGGAATTTATCTTGAAAGGTGAAAAAGCGCTCGATCTGATTCAGCGAGTGACAACCAATGATGCATCTAAACTGACTGCCGGTAAGATTCAGTATTCCTGTTTGCCAAACGAGCAAGGTGGCATTGTGGATGATCTGCTGGTATATTGTATTGAAGAAAATAAAACCTACCTTTTGGTGGTGAATGCTTCGAATATCGAGAAGGACTGGAACTGGATCAGCAAGTATAACACGGAAGGGGTGTCCATGGAAAACATCTCTGAAAAAACCGGCTTGCTGGCTATACAAGGACCTAATGCGGTTCAAATTTTACAACCACTGACAGATATCGATATCACCCAGATGAAGTATTACACTTTTGTGAAATGCACCTTCGCAGGTATCGACAATGTTCTGATTAGTGCTACAGGTTATACCGGATCCGGTGGGGTAGAAATTTACTTTGAGGACAAAGACGGCAATTCAGAAAAGATTTGGAATGAAATCATGCGCGTAGGCGAACCCGCCGGTTTGAAGCCTGCAGGCTTGGCAGCCAGAGACACCCTTCGTTTGGAGAAAGGCTTTTGCTTATACGGTAATGATATCACCGATTCCACTTCTCCATTGGAAGCCGGCTTGGGCTGGATTACCAAATTCACTAAAGATTTTAATGGTCGCGCTATCTTAGAGCAACAAAAAGCAGAAGGCGTTACCCGCAAATTAGTTGGTTTAGAACTCATTGACAGAGGTATTCCTCGTCATGACTATAAAATCCACAATGCAGAAAATGAAGAGATCGGTTTCATTACCAGCGGGACACAATCTCCCAGCCTCGGTAAGGCTATCGGCATGGGATATGTAGCGAAAGATTATGCAGCTGAAGGAACAGAAGTATTTATCATCATCCGCGACAAGCCGGTGAAGGCAAAGGTGGTGAAAACGCCGTTCCTACCCTAAAATTCATTAGGTTTCAATTTTCAGATAATCCCAAACCGACAACAAACCAATCCAAATAATGCTGCCAAAATACAATAGAATTCTATTGAAACTCTCGGGCGAATCTCTGATGGGTGACCGCAATTACGGTATTTCTCCAAAGATGCTCGAACAATACGCCATTGATATTAAAACCGTCACCGATTTAGGTGTGCAAGTTGCAGTCGTAATCGGCGGTGGTAATATCTATCGTGGAATGAACGAAAAAGAAACGGGCATCGAACGGGCACAGGGTGATTATATGGGAATGCTTGCGACAGTCATTAACGGCATGGCATTGCAGGCAGCACTGGAGAAAGTAGGTGTAAAAACCCGGCTGCAGAGCGCCATTAAAATGGAACAAGTGGCAGAACCCTACATTCGCCGCAGAGCTATCCGACATCTTGAAAAAGGCCGCGTGGTTATCTTCGGAGCAGGTACCGGTAATCCTTATTTCACTACCGATACCGCCGGCTCTCTGAGAGCCATCGAAATAAATGCCAACGTAATCCTTAAAGGCACACGGGTTGACGGTATCTATACCACTGATCCGGAAAAAGATCCTACAGCCAAAAGGTACGAAAAGCTTCAGTTTAGCGAAGTCATCAGTCAGGATCTAAAAGTGATGGATATGACTGCATTTACTCTTTGCCAAGAGAATAACTTACCAATCATCGTGTTCGATATGAACACCCCCGGCAATCTACTTTCCGTAGTTAGCGGAAAAAAAGTTGGAACTCTAGTATCCTAATATTTGCAATTTATCGGCTTCATACCTAACTTTGTTAGGCATGAAGCCGAATTCTATCCTCAAAGGAAGTTTAAACGCTATTATCCTTAAGCTACTGAGTGAGCGCGAACGGATGTATGGGTATGAAATGACCCGCGCCGTACGCGAAATCACAAATAACCGCATGCAAATTACCGAAGCAGCCTTATATCCAACGCTGCATAAATTGGTCGCAGAAGGGTTATTGGAGACAGTCACCGAAATGGTAAATGGACGCGCCAGAAAGTACTATTCCCTGTCGCAAAAAGGAGCTAAAGAAGGAGCTAAAAAGGTAGATGCTATCAGAGAGGCATTGGAATCGGTGCAATTAATCCTTACAAAGAAACCATCTTATGGATAGCATAACTCTAACCGACAACCAGCTCACTACACTAAGAGCCTTTATTAATAGGCGAGGATTTAAGGACGAACTGGTGGTAGAAGAAATTCTTGATCATTTCGCGTGTAAGGTTGAAGAATTGATGGGTGCCGATCCGGGTATTTCATTCGAAGATGCTATGACACGAGCACACAAAAGCTTCGGCGTGTCGGGATTTCTGCCACTGGCACAAGCTTTCGAAAAACAGTTGGAACAAAAATATAGCCTGCTGTACCGACAATACATTAAAAAGTTATTGACCACCCCTAAATATTTATTTGCACTCATTCCTACAGCATATCTTTTTTTCAAAGGCGTTGTATGGTTAGAAGAGCAACACCATTTAGTATTTGGAAGCATCAATTTTGTGATGTTGATCATTTGGGTTGTGTTCTTTATTTCTCAACTGATAGTATTGAAAAAACTAGGGCAACTTTCGTCAGCTTGTTATAAAAAAGCTGTCACCGGGGGTTCATTCTTTACACTTCTTACACTTCCATTTATCGTCGTATTTGTAGTTGGCAGCATTCCATCGGGTGATGTACATCTAAATATCTGGTTGATCGCAAGCATTCTTACTCTTTTTATGCTCATTGCACTAATCCAACAGTTGGCGTTAAACTATTTGCTTAACAAGGCAAAAGCCGAATTAAACAACCGTTTATCAACATTGTCAGACTCGGGGCATTAAATTCTAATGGGTTATGTTATTTTTGACCCGGCATGACAGTAATAAGGATATTGTTACTTTACTGGTTTCTATTTGCAGCCTTGTCGGTTGCTGCCCAACCATCAAAAAACGCAGAGCGCCTTTTCAATAAGGCCATGAATTATCGCGCGCAAAACCAACCTGAAAAGGCTTTTGCAACGATGCACCGCGCCATTAAATCCGATTCCCGATACGAAGATGCCTATATCAATCTAGGAAATTGGTATTTCCATTCACAGCGATACAAAGAAGCAGCAGAAGTTTACCAACAAGCTGCTTATAATTGTCGTGGCGGACATAAAGCATATGCCCGTCCCCTCGCTACTGCTCTGCTCATGGACGGTCAGTTGTCGCAAGCGCAATTTGTCACCAATAAATACGGTGGTAATAGCAAAGAATGGCAGGAACTGAAACAACAAATAACAGTCGTTCGCCGTGCGATGAACAATCCGCATGTCGAGCAAGCCGTAAATATGGGTATCAGGGTAAATACCGAATCGAGTGAGACCTTTCCTACCATTTCGGCCGATGGACAAACATTGTACTATACCAGACGGACGAATGGGATCGATGATGATATCTACTTCAGCAAACGGGACAGCTGTGGCGGCTGGTTTTCGGGGCTGCCCATGCCCTACCCAGTCAATACATCCGGTCAGGAAGCGGCACAAATGATTTCGGCCGACAAACACTATTTGTTTTTCATGCGTTGTGATAACCGGAGTATTACCGGCTGGGCAAATAGCAGTTGCGATCTGTATATGGCCTATACAGCGGATAGTATTTGGTCAACACCTCAAGGCTTTGGCGCCACGATCAATACTCCTTCATATGAAGGTATGCCTTGTCTGTCTTCAGACAACCGGGTATTGTATTTTGCGAGTGATAGAGAGGGTGGATTTGGGGGACTAGATATATGGATGTCACGATTTGAAAGCGGGCTCTGGCAAGAGCCTATAAACTTAGGTCCGGAAATCAACACCCCGGGAAATGAATCTGCTCCATTCTTACACGCTGATAACAAAACCTTACTTTTTGTTTCCGATGGACATCCTGGAATGGGCAAGACCGATATTTTTATCAGCAGAAGGGTCAGTGATACTAGTTGGACTCCCGCCAGGAATGTAGGCTATCCTATTAACAGCACTAGTGCTGAGGCATCAATATCACTGAGCGTAGACGGACGAAAGGCTTATTTCTCTTCTAATCGTGACCGGCTGGAAGCCGATTACGATTTGTATGAAATGGATTGGCCAAAATCATTGCGTCCGGAAGAAATCACATTTATCAATGGAAGAGTGTATGATAGTCTGTCCGGACATGCTTTGAACTACGCCAGCATTTTCCTCCACGATCTATATGGTAATCAAGTTCAACATTACACATCGAACCGAGGCGATGGTAGCTTTATGATCATAATGCCGATTAACACAAAGTATACGGTATCGATTCATCGCTTCGGGTACAAGAGCATTATCGACACACTGATCTTTTCCGAATCACATCTGGCTGAGCCCTGGGAGTTTAATGTTGCCCTATTGCCCGATGATTATAAGGAGCCGTTGGATGACACATTAATACTGACACTCCATTTTGCAACGAACTATACCATTCTTTCCGAAGATCAAAAAAAGCAGATTCAAGACGCTATAGCTCCTTGGTTGCCCGGAAATGACTTATTGGTGGAAGTGAATGGATATACCGACAATACCGGAACTCCTATGGTAAACGAGCAAGTATCTAAATTACGTGCTCAGGCCGTTGCTTCGGGCTTGGTCGAAGCAGGTTTAAATCCGGCCGCTATGTACAGTCAGGGCTGGGGAGAGGTAAATCCTGTAGCCGATAACGAGACTCAGGAAAACCGGGACCTTAACCGGAGAGTGGAAATTATTATCAGGCGATAAGATTCCCTGCCACATTCCCCATAGGGCCCGATAATATGTGTACACAAAAAACGGGGCTTGCTATGAAGCAAACCCCGCCGATTTAACTATCGTTAGTATTCGATTACTCTCCTACCACTTCAAATTCGATCTCCAATACGTTCTCTTTACCGAAATCGATTTGGGCTTTGTGTATCCCAACTTCTTTAACTTCATCGATAATAGTGATACGACGGCGGTCGATTTCATAACCTTTTTGTTCGCGAATCGCACGTGCCAGTTGAATGCTGGTAACTGAACCGAAGATCTTACCGCTAGTACCGGTTTTCGCACCGATTTTCAGCGGACTTTCTTTCAATACAGCTGTAACCTTAGCAATTTCTGCCATCAGCTTTTCTTCACGTTTCATAAGCTGCTTGCGCCTTTCCTCCAACACTTTCAGGTTGGATTCACTAGCTTCAATAGCATACTTCTGGGGAATCAGGTAGTTGCGGGCATAGCCAGGACGTACCTCTACCAGTTCATTGGCGGCCCCCAGGTTATCTACATCTTTTATGAGGATTACTTGCATGACTTAGTCTTTAATTTTTCCTGTTAACAACTACTATTTAAAAAGATCCGTTACATAGGGCAACAACGCCATTTGACGAGCCTTTTTAACAGCCTGTGCTACCTTGCGCTGATATTTCAGAGAATTGCCCGTAATACGACGAGGCAACAATTTACCCTGTTCATTCAGAAATTTTTTCAAAAACTCAGCATCCTTGTAATCAATATACTTGATGCCCATTTTCTTGAAGCGACAGTATTTTTTCTGACGCTTTTCCACGCGAGTGGAAGTAAGGAATTTAATATCGTTTTGCTTTGCCATTTCAAACTGATTTTTAATAATTAGGAAGCTTGCGTCTCCGCGTTTTTGTTACGGCGCTTTTCATTATACTCAACCGCATACTTGTCCAAACGAGTAACCATGTGACGCATTACATTCTCGTCACGGTTCATTTGAATTTCCAATTTGGAATTCAATTCGGTTGGAGCAGCATACTCAAGCAACCAATAAAGTCCTGTCGTTTTCTTTGCAATAGGATAAGCAAACGAGCGAAGACCCCATGCTTCCTGGTGAACGATCTCACCACCATTCTCGGTAATAAAGTCTGAAAATTTCTTCTGAGCAGCTTTATAATCATCCTCAGCCAATACAGGCGTGAAAATAACCATCAGCTCATAGCGTTGAAGGTTGTTTGTTGCCATAAAATTTTATTCGTTTAACAATTGATTTCCAAAGCTCGGCAGCAACGCCGGACACCCGAAATACAGGCGGCCGAGCAAAATGGGATGCAAAGGTAAATGAAATAAGAAAAATAACCAATAAAAATATAGAAATAAACACAAGAGGTTGCTTCCCCGTCCTAAAACTGCTTATTTACAATCGTTTAAATATATCATCCGCCAATACCATCCTTGCCCTGGCTCTGAATCCGGAGGCTGCCTCAAAGGCCAATCCTTCTTCAATCACCAATTTGAGTTCTCTGGTTATATCAGGGTAAATCCTGGCCAAATTCGCTAATACCGACATGGAACATACGCGTACGGCTACCGTCTCCGTCGGATCCGCCAATCGGTCGAAACAGATCTGCATCGCCAATCCATGCAATTCCTCCGGAATGTTCACAAATTGCAGCGATCGAATCACATTTCTTTTTGCAGCTGCAGAGACCTTACTGTCCGTGATTCGCTGCAACATCTTATCCAAATAGGGAGCTACCAAAGCAGGCGCACGCTCAGCTACTTGCGTGATTACCCAAGATGCCCTTTGTCCGACCACGGTATCATCCATCACAAATGCACCTATCAGTTCCAGCAACAGTTTCGGATCATCACAAGCGGCAATAGCCATCGCGGCCGAATGCTCCTTAGGAAGTTTTACTTTCAATCGGGCTAATACCTCCATATCACTACCCCAACAATTTTCCCGATTTAGTTATTCAGATTGCGCTTCGCGCGCTTCCGGTTCAAGCTGATTTTGCAGTTCCTCGACTTTCTTCCGCTTCCTTTCAATATTCTTTTCGGTCTGCTCGATAAGACCGGTGAGATGTGTTCTCAACTCCTCTTCCTTTGGCCCGGGCGTTATGTTTTCTAACCCGTTTCTAAAATCCGCCAATTTCTCCTCTTCCTCCCGAAGTTCCTCCCAGAGCGTAGTAATATATTGGGCAGCCTGCTGCCTTCTGCGCTCCTGATGGTGTTGAGCTTGTTCTTTCCGCAACTTCCTGTTTTCATCCTTGCGTTTAAAAAACGATGTACGGATATCTAAAAACTGCTTCCAGATTTGATCTCCATACTTTCTAGGAACGGGTCCGATTAACTTCCACTCATTCATCAAGCGATTTAGCTCCTCAGTTGCAGTTTGCCAATGAGTCGAATTTCTATATGCTTCTGCCTGCTCCAACAACGCCAGTTTTTTTCGATAGTTTTCCTCCAGCTCCGACATTACCCTATCGAAATGCGCTCTCCGCGCGTTGAAAAACGTATCCTTAGCTGCAAAAAATCTCCCTCTGATCTCTTCCAACTTTTCCGCAGGCACCTTACCGATCTCCTTCCACTTCTCGGTCAAATCCAAAAAGATTTTAGAAGTTTTCGACCAATCTGTACTATCCTTCAAACTTTCAGCTTGTTCTACCAGCGCCATTTTAGCCATGTAGTTTGACTCTTGTTCCTGTTGAACTTGCTCGTAGTGCTGCTTCTTTCTATCGAAAAAAACATTCTTAGCAGTTATAAATCTCTGCCATAATTCTTCATTCTTTCCTGGCAACGTCCTTCCAGTACCCTTCCATTTTTCCATCAGCTGCTTAAATTCTTCAGTTGCAGCCTTCCATTGGTCGGAATGTGCCAAAGCCTCTGCTTTCTCGGTGAGCTCTAATTTCAAATCGAGATTCACCAGCATATCCTCCTCCCTATCCTCTATATCCTCTCTTTTCCGCGCATAAAATTTATCGCAGGCAGCTTCTAACCGCTTCCATAGCTCTTCGGTCTGCCTTTTGGAAGTAGTCCGAAACTGCTTCCATTGATTCTTTACTTCTTTAAAAAACGCTGTTGCCTCTGTCCATTCTTCGCTATCCGCCCACTTCTCAGCTTCTTCTACGATAGCCAGTCTTGCCTTATATGCTTCCTTGGAAAGCTCGTCTAAAACGGCTTCCCAGGATTCCAATTGACTCCATAATGGCACATAATCTCCCAAAGCATTTACCCCGGAAAGAAACTCACGGAAACGAGCCACTTTCCCTGCCAAATCCATTTTCTCCTCTACCTGCTCCCATTCAGATTTCAAAGCCGCCAACTTTTCCTTTACCACTTCAAATTGCGCTACCAAACTGGTTATCTGAGCATCAGGATTCTCTGCATGCAACTTGGCTACAATTCGCTCCTTCCCTTTTTCCGAAGGAAATAAAATCAATTCTCCGGTCTCTTGCAGTTCACAATTTTCCTTTCCTGGAAACGAAACACCATGCCACCATTCAGTCAATAAAGCAGTAAGTTCACCTCCTTGAGTCATAACCTCATTTTTTTCAGTAGACGTAATAAAAATCACATTATTACAGCGCAATATAATTACAATAGATTATTTATACAACACACATTTTAGTTTTTTACTTGGCACCGAACACTTTCTGCAAAATAGATGATGTTCTTGCCGCCGGATTGGTTCTAATTTTCTTTTCCTCATCTGCGATGGTAACAAACATTCCATGCAATGCCCTTTCTGTCACATAACCTGTCAGATCCGGATTCACCTTACTCCTTGTAGTAGGCAATTTATTGTAAGCAGTAAATACTTGCGACCAGTACGCGGTCGCGCCCACCTTGCTTAAGGAGCTACTGATTACCGGCTTAAATGCCGATGTAAGTTCAGCAGTTGTCCTTTGCCGCAAATAATTTGTAGCTGCATCATTGGCCCCTGTCAGAATAGCCAATCCGTCCTGAATCGTCATTTTAGAAACAGCATTCACGAATATTGGTACCGCCTTTGCTGATGCGTCTTCCGCTGCACGGTTCATGGCCAGAATCGCCTTATCTACCATACTGCCCATGCCAAGTTGCCTGAGTGTAGACTCCACCTGCTTTGCTTCGGGTGGCATCAATACCTTGATTAATGCATTTCCAAAAAATCCGTTGGTCGCAGACAACTTAGAAGACGCGTTTTTCGCTCCTAAATTCAATGCCTCTTTGAGTCCGTTTACGATCTCCGAATTGGTCAAATCTTTTACCGATCCGCCGCTTCCTTTGGTACCGCCGGCCTGATTCTTAGCCTTATTAAACAAATCCTGCCATGACTGAGCCTTTGCGCCACCTGCAAACAAACTTACCAGACCAATTGCCAAAACTATCTTTTTCATCAGCTTATTATATATTTCGAAGTTACAAAAATGGTTATATCCGTACAAATCAGCCCGACTCCATTACTGGGCCATCCAATACTTACGCAATAACCATTCCGTAGTTAATAATAGTAATATTAAAATGAATAACCATTTCCTTTCGATCAGGGGCAGGCGCTCCGATACTGTGTGTATTACCGGTTTAATTTTCGACTCAGCGCGAATGCTATCATAGATAGAGCTCGCCTGAGACCACGGCACAAAATGCCCGTTATATTTCGCGGCCAATCCATACAACAATGCATAGTCAGCTCCCGATTCCATTAGCTCCGCAGAGGTGGTCGTCACTACAAACTGACCCTCATCTGTATATGTTGTCCCCTCGAATTTCACAGCCGCTGTGTAATGGTAATTGCCTGCTGGAAGAATACCGGGTTGCAAACGATAATGATTTCCCATTCGCTCAAACTTATATTGCGATTTACCTCCTGCACTATCCCTGATTTCTAATGTCGCTTCGGCAGTATTTACCTGCTCCCTGTTATTGTTCAACAGCCAGGCTTGAATGAGCATGGGTTCGCGATCTCCCCATACTCGTCTCGACATGGCGGTCCGAAAGGGTTTCTCCTTAGAAGAAGTACTGAGGAAGATCATCGTCTGCCGGATAGCTTCATCGATGACCTCATGGCTTTTTTGAAATTGGTACTCATATAAGCGCCAGCGCCAAATTCCTACACCTGCAAGTACAGCAACGGGTCGCTCTCCCTGACGAAACCACCATAAGGGCTCCGTACTTCCACTGCCTTCCTGAAAAAACAGCGCATCGGCCCCGGGTGTCAGGCGAATACCTCCGGAATTCAAATGCAATGGCGGCATTCGATCCATAACTAATCGTATACCGGCTGGCAATAAAAATTGATAAAAGGACGGATTTAATACGGCCCGCACTTCGCGGTTTATCTGCCCCACCTCAAACACCGCCGCGTCTTGCAAGCTGTTCAGGATCTGAGCCGGCATTCGATCACCAAGTATCAGCCAAACCGGCTTGCGTTGAAGTGCGGCAATCTGCGCTGCATTTAATGATATATTATGTAATACTACCGCATCAAATTTACCCAGATCCTCCGGCAACTTCCCGCCTGCGACTACAGTTATATCATATTTATCCTCGCCCTCCAATGCCTCTCTGATAGCACGAATATCCGGATGAGCCGCTCCCGCCGCCAATAATAATTTTCGCTTTTCCTCAACCACCTCCACAAAAAAATCCAGTCGGTTATTATGCAAATTCACCTCCCCCTCCATCGGCAACAGCTGTAAAGAATAATGGTGCACGCCCGGCTGTTCGGCGGTTAGCTGAAAGGATATGGATGCATCGTATGCGTCCGAAGCAATATATAACTCTGAACTACCCACCGGCTCTGATCCCCTGAATAATCGGAGCGATCCCCTATAGCCTCTTGCGAGCTTAGCCAGTACATCTGCCCTAACCTCAAAACGACTATGCAAAACGACCCTGGAGTTGACATAATGCTTAGTAATTGCCAGATCGCGCTGTACACTCGTATCGCCAATGCCCACTGTATAAACAGGTGCTTCCAACGCGAGTGACTGATGTAATGGATTGACTCCCTGATTAAATCTTCCATCGGAAGCTAGTATTATAGCGCCCAGGTTTCTGCCTTGATAAACCTCCTTTATTTCCGCCAATGCGGTCGATATATCAGTAGCCTGCTCTCGATACTCAAACTGTCGATCCTCCGGACGAGCCTCCGCACCAAAAACCCAACGATCTAATTTATAGGACGCACCAATGCGATCCGCCAATGCCTCCATACTTTCGCTGTACCGAAGAGAATCCTCTTGAAGAGCGATTCCGACAGATTCAGATTGATCCTGAAGGATAACAACTATAGGAGCCTCGGTTTCCTGACGGGTGATTAATATCGAAGGCAGCAATAATAGACTAAATACCAGTATCCAAGCAATAGAACGGAGTACTGAAGTTATTAAAGGATAGGGCACATTCCGACGCCTATCAGCACGAAAAACAATATATCCCGCGCCTGTCGCCAGTATGATCGCAAGTATCCAAAAAATCCATTGCATAAGCGTTAAAACTAAAGAAAATTATGAAACAGAACATATTAGAAATTCATAGGTATTCGCCAAGTTTACTACAGTAAAATAGAAGAGCTGCAACCGGCTAAATCCATTCCGAAGAACTATAGTAACTTGCGGGCTAATTTTATTCTGCCATTATGAAGATAATCCCCGGAGATATAAACACGGCTCTACTACATAGTTACTTGCTGGGAGCGGTTGCACCCCGCCCTATTTGCTTTGCCAGTACCATCGACGCCGATGGCAATCCTAATCTTTCGCCATTTAGCTTTTTTAATATCTTCGGCAGCAAACCGCCGATTCTTGTTTTTTCCCCTGCACGAAGGGTGAGGAACAATACCATTAAACACACCCTAGAAAACATCCTCGCCACTAAAGAAGTGGTGATCAATGTGGTCAATTACAACATGGTACAACAAACCAGTTTGGCTAGTTGCGAATACCCCGCAGGTGTTAATGAGTTTGAAAAAGCCGGATTTACTCCCGTGACATCAGAAATAGTCAAGCCTTTCAGAGTAAAAGAATCTCCTGCTCAACTGGAGTGTAAAGTGCTGCAAGTTATCGAAACCGGCACCGAGGGTGGCGCAGGCAATCTGATTATTTGCGAACTGGTTTGCATGCATCTCAACGATGAGGTACTGGACGAACAAGGCGTCATAGATCCTCATAAAATCGATCTGGTGGCTAGAATGGGTAAGGACTATTATTGTCGCGCTTCAGGAAGCGCTGTTTTTGAAGTACCAAAACCAAATGTGCAATTAGGAATCGGTATCGACGCGCTCCCCGAATCAATTCGCAAGAGCAATGTACTCACCGGGAACCACCTGGGCATGCTCGGCAATAGCACTGCTATTCCTGAATTCGATACTAACCTTGCGGATAAACGCCTGATGGAAATCATGGAAAAATGGAATAACGCACCGGCTGAAAAGTCGAATGCAATACACCAGTATGCGAAGGAATTGCTGGATTCCGGCAATCTTTCCCTTGCCTGGCAGGTATTACTGGCCCATAATTAAAATTGTTTCTTCTGAATTCGGGTGGCATTGAGGATCGCCAACAATGCCACCCCTACATCTGCAAATACAGCCTCCCACATTGTCGCTATTCCTCCGGCACCCATTATTAATACGATTGCCTTTACCGCAAAGGCCATGGTAATATTTTGCCAGACCACTTTCTTAGTTGCTATACCAATATCCATCGCCTGTAACAATCCCGAAGGCTGATCGGTCCTGATAATTACATCTGCTGATTCTATTGCCAAGTCTGTACCCAAGCCTCCCATAGCAATCCCTACGTCGGCAATAGCTAAGGCTCCTGCATCATTCAAACCATCACCCATAAATGCAACCAAACCTCCGGACTTTTCCTTGTATTGTCTGACATACTGTATTTTATCCTCCGGCAACAACGCCCCAATTGCTTCGACAACTTCAAGTTCCTCCTTTACGGTGTCTACAACAGATTGTCGGTCGCCCGACAGTATGATAGTCTCTATACCTCTTCGCTTTAATTCAGCAATCGTATGTTTACTGTCCGCTCTTATCTCATCTGCAATGATCAAATAACCCGCTAGCAATCCATCGATCCCCACCAAAATCAAAGTCTTGCCCTCCGATTCGATATCCACTTCTATGTTGACACCTTCCTGCATCAACAATTGCACATTACCGACAACCACTTTTTTACCCGACACCAAGCCGGTCATTCCCATCCCGGGATGCTCTACCACCTGCTCGACTTTAAATTGAGTCGTAGATGCATTAGTATATTCCACAACGGCCTTTGCCACCGGATGTGTTGATAGCGACTCCAATGCACTCGCGTACGACAACCATTGCTCCGGCTCTTTTCTTACAGGCACTGCCCGTTGCACTTTAAATACTCCCCTAGTCAATGTCCCCGTCTTATCCATAAACACTGCCGATACCTGGGGTATCAAATCCAGAAAATTGGATCCTTTAAACAATATCCCGTGACGGGATGCAGCCCCAATTCCTCCAAAATAGCCAAGCGGAATCGAGATTACCAAGGCGCAAGGACAGGATAACACCAAAAAAATCAACGCACGATATAGCCAGTCCTCAAAACGATACTCCGATACTATCAATGCAGGCAACGCAACTAATGCGATTGCAAAGAAAACGACTATCGGAGTATAAATCCTGGAAAAACGTCGTATGAACTGCTCTGTCTTTGCCTTGTTACGCGCTGCCTCTTCAACCACCTGCAGCATTTTGGCGATAGAACTATCGGCATACGGGCGCTCTGTCACCAGTTCCACAGGATCCCCCTGATTGATCATACCGGCCAATGCCATTTCACCCTGTGTCCGATTTATCGGCGCAATTTCTCCGGTTAATGCGGCTGCATTGAATATTCCATTTTCACTTATCAGACTCCCATCCAAGGGTACCTTTTCTCCGGCGCGCACCAATATCCTGGTGCCCGGATTAACCGTTACTGCATCGACCTCCACTGTGCTCGATTCCCTTATTACCGTAGCCCTGTCAGGTCGTGCATCCAGTAAGGCATTTATGTTGCGACGGGCCCTAACCACAGCTGCATGTTGAAAATGCTCACCAATAGTATAAAATAGCATCACAGCAACGGCCTCGGGATATTCTCCAATTAGAAATGCTCCCAACGTAGCAATTGTCATTAAGAAAAACTCAGTAAATACATCCCCACGAAGCGCTAATTTCACTCCCTTTAGTGCGACCGGCCAGCCCACGGGGATATAAGCTAAGAGATATAAGAAAACCCGCTCGCGGTATTCAGGGAATTCCGGGGAAAAATAATCCAGACTGATAACGAATATCAGTAAAACCAGACTGATAACGACAGGCAAATATTTATTCCAATCAAACCCTGACAATTCCTGCTTGTTCTGACTCATAACTCGACGGAATAATAAACAAAGTCTTTATCATTTTTTACAGCATGCATCTAATCGGGAATAGGCGTCCGGATCGGCGCTCAGACTATCTGCATCATATCCCACAGCCGCGATTGAGTTCCGAATCTGATCGGGATTAGTGCGATCGGCATTATATGCTACCCTGATCGACATGGACGCCACATCGATATCAACCCGCTTCACCCCTTTCAATCTATAGACCGACTCCTCGATCAACGATCTACAGGTTTCACATTTCTGACAATGATCACAATAAATTCGAGTGCTAATGTGTATAGTTTCAGTTTTCGACTGAGCAGTTGCCCTGTTACAGCCGAATAATATCAGTCCGACTATCATTGCGCTGCCCACGCGGATAATTGTATTCATAAATCTGGATTTTAAACCCACTCAAATCAGTTTGACTCCGCAACGCCCTATCGTACTTCAAAATCAAAAAAAGTATCGGGATAGGGTTCGTTTACCAAGGTGTAATGCCACCATTCTTCCGGCAAAGGCTTAAACCCATGCTTCACCATTGCGTCACGTAGAATATTTCTATTAGCCTCCTGCTCCGCATTAACCAACTCCGTCCCGTGGTGAGATACGAGTCCAAAAAAATCATAGTTGCTACCCATATCCAAATCCTCGCCGGTTTCGAGATCATATAATGTCAGATCTACCGTACTACCTCTGCTATGACCCGAGCGTTCGTAGATATAACCCAATCGGAATAAATCTTTCTTATCAATCTCCGGATAGTAATCTGCCTTTCTCAAAGTATCAGCAACTTCGGTAGCCCAAGCCACAAAATCATTGACGGCAGTTTGAGGACGATAAGCGTCAAATACCTTAATGCCATAGCCCAAATTCTCAAGATCCATCTGAACCTTTCTCAAGGCTGCCGCAGCTTCATTAGTAAGAATAGCTTTGGGCGATTGATATCCTGCTACGGGGCGACCGAGAAAATTCTCATTTGAAAAATACCTGATCTCGTAACGAACACCCGGCAACGCCTTATGCACATATACGAAACCTTCCGGAGGGTAATGTGATTGCCTTTCACTCCCACATCCGATTATGAAAATCAGAAAAATTAGCAGTAAATAATTCTTCATAGTTAAACTTGTGAATTGTCGGAAGCATAACTAAAACAAATCGCCGGATTAATCGCTCCGGCGACTATAAATATCCTCATTAAACACAGATGGTTTTGAACCAGAACTAGTGCCCCAGATTCAGAGTTATATTATAAACCTTATTATCTTCCTCAATAGTATAAGGCATTCCACCCTTTACAACATCACCGTGATCCGGGTTCCATCCCTGCCCATACAGATAATAATCCCCTGGGTGGAGTCCACTAATTATACCAAGCGGCTTCTCGTCAACCAAACTACAAGCTACCGAATCATCATATCTATTGTCCGAGGGCCGATCCTTCGTGTTATATTTAATATACACCTTAGCATCCTCAATAAGTTCTTTGCCGCCACCATGCTGCGGTGTTATACGCAATGTAGCATTGCCGCCTTTACCTGCCGAAGGTGCCGGATCTTCCCGCTTGCAGCCGAAAAACAAAACGGATCCAGCCATTAAGAAGCTCACTAAATATCGCATACACTGAAATTTTACAACTTAATTTACAAAGCAGTATCCCTATTTATTCATAACGATACGGGATGTGTAAATCTACGTAATAAAACCATTAAAACCGGTTATAATACTAAATCCAAGGTTAAAAATGCACTGGAATGAACAGTTAGAAAATTAGAACTTAACTTTACGGAACAACCCTGCAATATGCAATATTCAGTTAGTTTTCAAACAGGAGTGGTCGAATATCTGTTCGACTCGAGTTTGTCGGAATTAGCGCAAATCGCATCACCGAATTCGAGCATTGTCATTACCGACGAGAATGTGTATGACATATATAAAAACGACTTGAAAGATTTTAAGGTTCTGGTAATGCCTGCCGGCGAAGAATATAAAACCTGGGATACGGCCAGCAATCTTATTCGACAATTGATTGCTCATGAAGCACATCGCAAAACATTTCTGATCGGCATAGGGGGTGGTGTAGTCACAGACATCACTGGCTTTATCGCTTCGGTATATATGCGGGGTATCCGATTCGGATTTGTTCCTTCAACGCTATTGGGGATGGTGGATGCGGCGGTTGGCGGCAAAAATGGTATTAATCTGGAATTGCATAAAAACATGCTGGGTACCGTTACTCAGCCTGATTTCATACTTTATGATGTCAATTTATTACGCTCGCTATCTGATCTACAGTGGAGCAATGGATTTGGCGAGGTGGTGAAATACGGCGCGATCTGTGATACCAGGATTCTCAGCACTTTGCAAAAGGGAGATATCAGGTACTTTCGAAAGCGTCCGGATATGACGGGTGAATTAATTGCGGGTTGCGTTCATGTAAAAAACAAGCTGGTTAACGCTGACGAAAAAGAAAAAGGCATCCGGAAGATTCTCAACTTCGGTCATACCGCAGGGCACGCATTCGAAGTATTGTACAAAATGCCGCACGGACATAGCATTGCGCTTGGCATGTTGGCTGCCTGTTGCATTTCAGAACAACAAAACCAACTGGATCCTGATGTAAGTCGCGTACTGATGGAGATTATGAAACAATACGAACTCCCCACTACTTTAGAATTTGATCCGGAGCAGGTAATGAATGTTCTACAAATGGATAAGAAAAGAGACACCAATCATATCGAATATGTTCTTCTCGACCGACTGGGGAAAGCCTCTGTCAAACCGCTGTCATTCGATGCGATTCGCGCAGGTCTGGAGACGTTTTTGGAGCGTCAAAAATCTGTATAAACCACTCCGACACGGGATACCGTCTCGAAAAAAATTTGTGGGTGCTACCGGGCTCGAACCGGTGACCCCTACCCTGTCAAGGTAGTACTCT
>CAZWPF010000004.1:0-60366 GCA_964636205.1 uncultured Chitinophagaceae bacterium
AAGGCAGGCGACTTTTGATATTGTTGGATCACGCATATATTCGAGCTCGCTATAATCAATTAGAAATAGAGCAAGGTTCCGATGTGCTGAAATTGCTGGAAAGTGTCCATTCGATACATCAGACTATACTCCGGGTGTTTCAAGAGAAAACCGCAACCTTTAGATGGTAACATTCGGCTCGGTTATTCAGCACCGCCGATAGTACTTACCGGGTAAGGTTTTTATGAGCCCCTGCATTTCTAATCCCAATAGTGTTGCTGCAAGCGTTGTGCTATTCATGCTGGTTTCCATCTGGATTTCGTCGGAATGCAGGGTTTCTTTTTTATTAAGTACATTGATGACAGCTTGTTGTTCTGCAGTCAGGTTGAGCAGCAGCTGAGGTTGTAGGGATTTCTGTTTTGGTTTGGTATTCCATCCCATCAAAATTCCCAGATCATTGGCATCTGTAATCATTGCTGCAATATTTCGTTTAATTAGTTCGTTGCAACCTTTTGATTTTGGATCGTTGACTCGACCGGGAAAGGCAGCGACTTCCCGATTATAGCCTGCAGCCAGATACGCGGTAATAACAGCACCTCCCCTCCAGTTGCTTTCCACTACGACAACTACATCACTCATTCCGGCAACAATCCGATTTCTAACCGGGAAGTTGCCTTTATCAGGGTTGGTGCCGGATGGGAATTCAGAAATTAAGCCCCCATTTTCTTTCATTTTAGATGCGAGGGGTTTATGAGCTGCCGGGTATAGTCGGTCTAGTCCGTGCGCCAAAACACCTACAGTTGATATTCCCGCTTGTACACATTCTTTGTGAGCAGCAGCATCAATGCCATAGGCCATACCACTTACTACTAATATGTCTTCATACGATCCTAAGTCGCGGATGAGCGCGTGGCAAAGATCTAGACCGTACTGGGTATTTTGGCGTGTGCCCACTACCGCGACTACTTTGTCGGCGTTGAGGTTGAAATTGCCTTGACCATAAAGAACAAAGGGGGCATCCTGACAATGTAAAAGTCGATAGGGAAAATCAGGGTGGTTGGTAGTAATACAGCGAATGCCGTTCTGAGCAGCAAACTCTAATTCTTTATCGGCGCGCTCCAAAGCAGTGGCGAACAACTGAGTAAATTTTCCGGCTGCGGGTCCCAGCAGTTGGATCAACTGTTTTTTATCTGCTTGGAACGTGTCTTCTGGCGACCCGAAATGTTCTAATAGAATTTTGGCCGTTTTGGGTCCGATTCCCGGCACTAAACTAAATGCAACCTGATACCTCAAATCCTTAGCTTCTTTTTCTGGCAGCATATTTGTGAGTTTTAATAAACCCGTATGGGTGTTATATTTGCAAGGAAAATACTAAAATTATGAGAAACAGCCTGTTAACGATATTAGTGCTTACAATAGCAACCTTTTTCTCCTGTGCGCAGAAAAAGGTGACGACGACACAGACACAGGATGTAGCTGTAGAGCAGGCGAAGGTGCCCGTTGTTACGCCGGTCGTAACCTACGTGAGAATGGAGCGGACGCCCTGCTTTGGTAGATGTGAACATTATGCTCTGGAATTGTCACAGGATGGGATGGCGCGTTATTCAGGTTATCGTTTTACTAATTTCCCCGGAGTTTATGAGATAGGAATTGGCGATAAGCAAGCGAAGGAGATGTTGGCAAAACTGGCTACTTATCGTCCGGATACTTGTCAGAATGATTATGAAGTATTGATATCTGACATTTCGGGTGTGAATTATAAAATTGAGTTCAGCGACCAGTCAGTTAAGGAAATACGGAACGCTCATTTTGGTCCTGCTTTTCTTGCTGAGTATGCAAATTCGCTTGATCAATTACTTCAGGTTGATGATAGCTGGCGAATTATAGCAGATTCTGCTTCTGATCGATAGTTGTTCAGGAATAGAAATCCTGTATTACATTTGCATCCATGCAGGATCTACGACCGTTTTTTTCTAATGTTCATTTTGCGGAGCAGTTTGAAACCAATCATTTTGAGCCCCTACAATGGGGTGCTTCCATCGAACATCCTATAGATGGCAATTTAAATTGGGAAGAGGCAGATTTCATCATTGTGGGTTGCCCCGAATGGAGAGGTGATGGCCGAAAGGCCATGAATTTTGGCACGGATACTATTCGTGAGGAATTATATCGGTTATACAATTGGCATCCCGCTGTTAAAATTGCAGACGCCGGTGATATACTTCAAGGAGCGACCGTCAATGACACACGTGCTGCTTTGAGAATGGTTTTAAGTGAAATACATGCGGCCGGCAAAGTAGCGATTATACTGGGTGGTTCGCACGATCTTACTCTTCAACAATATGAAGCATTTAAAGCTGCAGAGCTCGGAATTAATGCAACCGTAACAGATATGTTGATCGATCTGGATGAAACGGAGGTTGTTACCAACCGTAGTTTTCTTATGGATATGCTGACATCTACTCCCAATTTCATACGACATTATAGCCATATTGGTTTTCAGAGTTATTATGTTCAGCCAAAGATGCTGGAGACACTTGATAAATTACGTTTCGACTTCTTTCGTTTGGGACGGGTTCGGGAGTGTATGGAGGAGATGGAACCTGTATTAAGAGCGAGTGATCTATTCAGTTTTGATATTAATGCAGTACGGTACAGTGATGCACCGGTGAATGCGGGAGGGTCTCCGAATGGTTTTACCGGCGATGAGGCTTGTCAGTTGACGCGCTATGCCGGAATGAGTGAGCGATTAAAATCCTTTGGGATATATGGGTATTCTTCAGAAAATGATCCGCACCATTTGAGTGCCCGACTGATTGCTCAAATGATTTGGTATTTTATTGACGGGTATCAGGTTCGCCTTCAAGAAGCGCCTTTAGACGATCGCGCATCTTTTTTGGAATATCATGTACAGTTTACAAGTAACGATACAACCTTTTTAAAAAGTAAAAGGACCGGAAGGTGGTGGATGCAAATGCCTGATGGCAGTTTCGAGCCGGCATCCTATAGCGACTACCTCACCGCAAGTAGAGATGAGATCCCCGAACGCTGGTTACGCGCACAAGAAAGATTGGTCTAATTCTTTTCAAAAAATAATCAGATAGATAAGGTGTTTTCCAATGTTTGCAGTAATATTGGAAAAAATTTTTATTAAATGAATGCTACAAAAATTACCATCGAAGCAGTAATCGCTGCCGATCGTAAAGATGTATGGGACTCTTGGACCAATCCCGAGCATATCGTCAATTGGAATTTTGCTTCAGACGATTGGCATTGCCCTTCGGCAGAGAATAATTTGCAAAAAGGGGGACTGTATAAGGCGAGAATGGAAGCCAAAGACGGGAGTTTCGGATTTGATTTTCAGGCGGTATACGATGAAATCGTCGATCAGGAACGGATTTTATATACTATAGCTGATGGTCGGAAGGTAGATACCGTATTTGAAGATCTGGGAGATCATCAAACAAAAGTGACTACCGTATTTGAGGCAGAGCAAATGAACCCTGCTGAAATGCAAAGAAACGGTTGGCAAGCAATACTGGATAATTTTAAAAAATATACAGAGCAAAGGAACTCAAAATAAAAAGGCATTTGTGTTCTTCTGCCGAGTTGTGATGCAAAAGCATTATAACTGTACAACAAAAAGTAAGTATAGTGATTGAAAAAAAGCAGATAAAAGAGGGAGAAGAAACCGCAGTACTGGTCGGGTTGGTACACAAGGAGCAGACAGAGGTACAACTGAAGGAATATCTTGCAGAACTTGCTTTTCTCGCTGAGACCGCCGGTGCGCGGACCGAGAAGGTTTTCATTCAAAAGCTTCCACATCCGGATAGTAAGACATTTGTGGGTAAGGGAAAATTGGAGGAGATCAGAGACTATGTAAAAGCTAAGGGTGTTGGACTGGTGATCTTTGATGATGAGCTGACAGGCTCTCAGATCAACAATATTGAAAAGGTAGTCGGAGTAAGAGCTATCGATCGAAGTGATTTGATTCTGGATATATTCGCCAGCAGAGCGAAAACGGCTCAAGCTAAGGTGCAGGTAGAACTGGCACAATACCAGTATTTGCTACCTAGACTGCGTGGTATGTGGCAACACTTGGAACGCCAGGGTGCGGGTATCGGCTCCAGAGGGCCTGGTGAAACAGAGATCGAGACCGATCGTCGTATTGTCAAGGATAAGATAGCGTTGTTGAGAAAGCGATTGAAGGAAATCGATAAGCAGTCGTTTACACAAAGAAAAGAAAGAGGGACCTATATCCGGGTGGCCTTAGTGGGCTATACTAACGTGGGGAAGAGCACCATAATGAATGTGCTTACCAAGGCGGAGGTGTTTGCAGAAAACAAGCTATTTGCCACCTTGGACACTACTACCAGGAAGGTAGTGTATGAGCAGACCCCATTTTTGCTGAGTGATACCGTTGGGTTCATCCGTAAACTTCCCCACCACCTGGTGGAAAGTTTTAAAAGCACTCTGGATGAAGTACGAGAGGCCGATTGCTTACTCCATGTTGTGGATATTTCCCATCCTGCATATGAAGATCAAATGGGAGTTGTAAAAAACACCCTGAGAGATATTGGGGCTTTTGATAAGCCGGTAATTACCATTTTTAATAAGATGGATCTGTACGAAGACAGCGTATTTGATCCTTGGTTAGAAGACGCAGTAAAGAGAGATTTGCTCGATCAACTGCGACGTAGATGGGAACAGGAAGGACCTTGTGTATTTATCAGTGCTACCGAGAGGGAAAATATAGAAGAAATGAGGAAAATGATACTGGATCGGGTAAAGGATTTATATAAAGAGAGATATCCATATATGACACAATTTTATTGATACGTAAAATTGTGTGCAATGTTTTTTATTTAATGGGTTGGTACTGAGGGGAAATTTGACTTTTACTTTTGTTTCTTGAAAAAAAATGCGCTATCTTGAATAAGCAAATGTTTGATTGAACCCCACTAAAACTGGTTATATGAAATATCATTCACGTTCGCGCGAATTATTGGTAACAACAAAAGTTGCGCAGCAATGGCAGGATAACTTCAATCGTGAGGTGGATGTATTGATTGCTATTATCGGTACAGTTGATAACGAAGCCTGTGTTTCTGCTGCAACGGAATTGATGGATGTTTATCATCCAACACCTGTGGAAGCTAATCGCAAGAAGACTAAGCGCCCGAGACAATCAGCTATTCACAAGCCTTTTGAGTTCACCGTATTCAGAAACTAATCCAAGCTTCTATTGATAAATTCTACTAGAGGTTGCATTGTGCGGAAAGAGAGTTGACAGGACTTTAAAAAATTTTTTTGAAGCACCTCATTGTCGGTAAAGGATTGTTCCGCTATAATGCTTTTAAATTTCAGATAATTAATCGCAGGGTTGTTCTTTTCATAACCCTTTGGGACAGTTTTAACCTGCTCTCCCGTAATCGTTCCAAATAATTTAAGAAAGGGCTTACTTTCAACAATTCGCTGGAATTCTTCCAGATTGTAGTCGATCTCCTGCCGTAAAAGTTTCAAAACCGCGGAAGATGGCATCCAGATACCGCCTGCCACGAAGCTTTTATCCGGCTCAATATGTAAATAATACCCTGCCCCCTCATATTTTCTGCCGCCCTTACTAAAATAGGCACTCAAATGTGATTTATAAGGCATTTTATCTTTTGAGAAGCGAACATCTTTATAAATTCTAAAAATGCAGTGTCTGGTCTCCTGATCGAATAGTTCGGGTGTCCAATCAGCAATACTCAAACGAATTTTATCGCAGAACTGTTCGAAGTCCAAACGGGCCGCTTGATAATTGTCGCGGTGCTCATCAAACCAGCTTTTATTGTTATTGTCTCTAAGCTGCCGAAGAAAATTTAATGTCGAAGTCTGCAGCATATCCGAATGTGTTAATGTTTTATAAATTGACTGAAGCGAGGAGCGAATATATACCCTTTCCGCTATAAATCCGTGCCGAATGCCCGGGTATTTTAATATCTTTGGGGTTTCACAATATAGGCTGAAATTAAAGTCAGTAAAAGGAAAGGAATGAAACGATTGGCGATATTGGGGTCTACCGGATCTATTGGGACGCAGGCTTTGGAAGTGGTGGAGCAGCATCCGGAACTGTTTGAAATTGAAGTGTTGAGCGCTCATAGCAATACGGAGCTCCTCATAGCTCAGGCCCTGAAATTCAGGCCAAATGTGGTCGTTGTGACCGCTGCCGAAGGCTACACTTTGGTGAAAGAGGCATTGTCTTCATTGCCGGTAAAAGTTTTTTCCGGTCACGAAGCCTTAGCTGATGTGGTACAATGGGATTCAGTAGATGTGGTGCTCGGTGCAATTGTCGGCTTTGCAGGCCTGCATTCCATTATGGCTGCTGTTGATGCCGGTAAGCATATCGCACTTGCAAATAAGGAGACTCTGGTGGTGGCAGGAGATTTGGTGATGAAGCGCGCATTGGAAACAGGCGCTAAGCTGATTCCTGTAGATAGTGAACACTCAGCAATTTTTCAATGCCTCATTGGAGAGTCTATCGGGTCTGTTGAAAAGATCATTCTTACCGCATCGGGAGGCCCTTTTTTAGGAAGGAAACCCAATTTCCTGGTAAACGTAAAGGCATCCCACGCATTGCAACATCCAAACTGGGACATGGGAGCCAAGATCACGATAGACAGTGCCACCTTAATGAACAAAGGACTGGAGATGATAGAGGCAAAGTGGTTGTTTGGACTTGAAAATGAACAGATAGATGTGGTGGTTCATCCTCAATCAATCATTCACTCGTTAGTGCAATTTGTGGACGGATCAGTGAAAGCACAACTGGGTCTTCCCGATATGAAGCTGCCTATACAGTATGCGATGGCATTCCCTCAGCGTGTAAAAAATGAATTTAAAAGATTCGATTTTAAAGATTATTCCAAATTGACATTCGAAGCTCCCGATTATAAAACTTTCCGTAACCTTGCGCTTGCAAAAGATGCTATGTATCGAGGAGGGAACATGCCCTGCATCTTAAATGCCGCTAATGAAATTGTGGTCCATGCATTTTTACAAAACAAGGTCGGCTTCCTCGAAATGAACGAAATGATTGAGCAGACGATGGAGCATATCCCCTTTATAGAACAGCCTTCACTGACTGACTATGAGCAATCCGATAAAGAAGCTCGTCTTTACGCACAGGAACTCGTTAAAAAAAGTCAACTTTCATCCTACTAAAAGACTATTCCATAGTACATGCATCTGTTTAATACTCTCCTTCTGGCCGGTGTCGGAATCAAAATCGCCCAGTTCGTTGCAGCCCTTTCATTGCTTATCCTATTGCATGAATTCGGCCACTTTTTTTTCGCTCGGTTGTTTAAGACCAAGGTAGAAAAGTTCTACCTGTTTTTCGATTTCCTTTTCCCTTTTCCCAACATTCTGAATTTTTCTCTGTTCAAAAAGAAAGTGGGAGATACCGAATACGGTTTGGGATGGTTTCCGATGGGAGGGTATGTGAAAATATCGGGAATGGTAGATGAGAGTATGGATAAGGAGCAAATGCAACAACCTCCCCAACCCTGGGAGTTCCGTTCCAAAAAAGCATGGCAGCGATTGCTGATTATGTTGGGTGGAATCATTGTGAACGTGGTATTGGCTATTATCATTTATGCAATGGTCTTGTTTACCTATGGCGAAAAGAAATTACCCATTTCAGAAGTGTCGGGAGGCGTATTTATTGCCGACTCCATAGGATATCAACTGGGATTCCGGAACGGTGACAAATTTATTTCCATTAATGGCTCAGAACTTAAATATTTCACGGATATCACCCCCGAGCTTCTTTACGCACGAACTGTTGTTGTTGAGCGGGAGGGTCAGGTACAAACACTGGACATGCCGGTGAATCTGGTGGAAAAATTCCTCGATAAGAAGGATCAGAAAAATAAGATCATCTTTATCCCACGATTTCCTGCTGTGGTTGGTGAGGTGATGGAGGAGTCACCAGCGAAGCTTGGAGGGATGGAGATTGGTGATCGTGTTACTTCGATCAATGGTGTCGCGGTTCCTTATTTTGATCAAATGAGGTCGGCTTTGGATACACTGGCCGGTGCAACGATCTCTCTCGGAGTGGTACGCAATAACCAGCCAATGGAATTAAGTATTCAGGTAAGCGATACCGGCACATTGGGATTTTATCCCGTAGAACCTGGTCCCAGACTGCTCGAAGAACATGCATTCTACAAATACGATGTGGTGAAGTATAGCTTCTTCGGCGCTTTTCCTGCCGGTATTAAAATGGCTGCAGATAATGTGTACAAGTATGCCCGACAGTTTAAATTGATATTCAATTTTGAAACCGGCGCATATAAAGGGGTAGGAGGTTTTGCAGCTATGACCAATATCTTTCCGGAAGTATGGGATTGGTATGCGTTCTGGATGGTGACAGCGTTTCTATCAGTAGTTTTGGCGTTCATGAATTTGTTGCCAATTCCGGGACTAGACGGTGGGTATGTGATGTTTATTTTGTATGAAATGATTACAGGTAAAAAAGTAAGCGACGAGACAATGGAGAAAGCAACCGGAATCGGTTTGGTGCTCTTATTGGCGCTTATGGTTTACGCCAACGCAATGGATATCTTCAGGATCTTTAAATAATAACTAATGAGTGTCGGTAACGATTTTTTCAATACCCACTCTTCAACAATTTCGATCAGCGGCATATGTTGCAATTTGAACGGTTTACACTGAAAAACGGACTGAGAGTCCTGGTGCATGAAGATCATTCATCGCCAATGGTTGCTGTGAATATTTTATATGACGTGGGTGCGAGAGATGAGGATGAAAGCAAGACCGGTTTTGCACACCTGTTCGAACATCTGATGTTTGGCGGTTCCGCACATATTCCTGAATTTGACGGTCCACTCCAAATGGCCGGTGGTGAGAATAATGCGTACACCACCAACGATATAACTAATTACTATATACAACTTCCGGCAAGCAATATAGAAACCGCATTTTGGCTGGAGAGCGATCGGATGCTCGCACTCAATTTCAGCAAGAAGAGTTTGGACGTACAACGAAAAGTGGTCTGTGAGGAGTTTAAAGAGCATTATATTAATAAGCCATACGGAGATGCTTGGATGCACCTTAGAGCATTAGCTTATCGCAACCATCCTTATAAATGGATGACGATTGGGAAGGAGCTTAGCCATATCGAAGAAGCCACGCTTGAAGATGTAAAAGCATTTTTTTATAAACACTATCGACCGAAAAATGCCATTTTATGTGTCGCCGGAAATATAAGCGTTGAAAAGGTGCACAAGTTGGCGCAAGAATGGTTTGGCGATATACCCTCGGGTGAGAAATACCATCGTGCTCTGCCTGCTGAACCAACACAAGAGGAGGCAAGGGAAAAGACTGTGACTGCAGATGTACCTTTCGATGCTTTGTATAAGGCATGGCATATGCCGGGACGACTGGCAGCTATGTACTATGCTGCCGATTTAATTACCGAAATAATGGGCAATGGTTATGCATCGCGCTTATACCAACGATTGGTGAAGGAGCAGCAGTTGTTCAGTAATATCCATTGTTATCATACAGGGAGTCTGGATCCGGGTTTGCTTGTCGTGGAGGGTAAAATCGTTGAAGGAAAATCTTTGGAAGAGGCAAATGCCGCCGTTGAATTGGAGATGCAACGATTGACAGAGGAGTTAATTTCAGAGGCAGAGTTGATGAAGGCGAAGAATAAGGTCGAATCAATGATTGTTTTTGAAGACATGAGTCTCCTGTCTCGCGCAAATAATCTGGCATTTTATGAATTGCTCGGCGATGCCGCCTGGATCAACGACGAACTTGAAAAATATCAGGCGATTACCGCGGATCAGATCAAAGCGGCCGCTCGGACTTTTTTCCGACCCGAAAACAGCAATACCTTGTGGTACCGAAGATCGGTCAAATAGGACTCCAAAGTTTAGTCCTTAATCCGAAAATAATTCCACATCCGCATCGGCTGTAAGAACGCTGCAATTCTGTCTTTTGCAGGAATTTTCGTCCTTAGTTTGGTCAGGAAATTCTTCAAAAATTGTGCTTGGAACAATTCTTCCGACTGAGATAATTCCATGTCGGCATATTTCTGTTTTAAATACAGATTCATAAAATCTCTGAAATTTGTTTGGAACAGGGGATCTACCTTGGAAGTTGCATAACTCATCGGTGTAAGACTTCCCCTCACGATCCCCAATTGATTCAGATAGAAACCGGCTGTCCGATATGCCCAATAAGCTTTTCGTCGGCTAGTCTTCGCCGACCCATGTCTCAAAGTAAAGTATTTAAAAATAATCCAAGGTGAGAGCAAAAATAAAATTCCGATAACCAGCAAAGCCCAAAGAATCGCAACTGCGATCTCTCGTAAACTAAGAGGGTCATCAGTTTGGGTGGCTTTTGGAGCCGGGGGTGGTATCACCTTCGTAAGCTGCTTAATGTATACCTCATCTACCGGAACCGGCTCGGGTAATTTTTTAGCGACGGCGCTTCCATTTAAATCGCTGCCCGTTTTAATGTTCTTTAATGATTCAGCGTAGGAGACTGCAGTGGCTTCGTCACCGGGTTTTACGTCAGACATTCGGATTTCAATACTGTCTCTTCTGAACGCAGCGATTTCCACGTCCATATTGAACGCAGATGGGGTATCGAGGATATATTCCTTGTCATGAAAAACCATTCTACGCACCTCCATGGTAAGCAACCTTTTCGAGGTGTCTATTTGAGATATGATTCCGTCGGCTGCAAGCCATGCTTTGGGCGGCTGCATTGGAGGCGTCTGGTCGGGTTGCGGACTTTCGATTGCATCTTCATTACCCACAGTAGTATCGAAATCCAGCCAGCCCAAACCGGGGAAGTAAACCTGAACCCAGGCATGTGCCTGATCGGCGTAGTACCAGTACCAGCCTTTATTTTTGTCACTCCTGTCAACAGTCAAGAAACCAACTGTAATTCTGGAGGGAATACCCAATGCGCGGAGCATAAAAAGGGTTGCACCCGCATAATAAGCGCAATAACCTTGTCTGTTCTCGAAAAGAAAATACATCAATTTAGAAGCGCTGGGAATGTCCGGAATACCGGGATTGTCGCTATACCTAAATAATGGTTCGCCATATTCGTCCTTCGAAAGAAAATAATCTCTCACTGCAATGACTTTATCAATAACAGTGGTGGCATCACGTGTAATAGAATCGGCCAGGTCGGATATTACCTTGAATTTCTCATTGCTCGGCATTGCAGTATAATAGGCCATGAAGGCCGAATCGGTCTGGCTATAATCAGACACCCTCCTTAAAACTTGAAATCGTTGTTCTTGAAAAAGTTGTATTTGAGGGTCGTTGGCATTATAAACGAAGTAGGCACTATTCAGTTCGCTAACATAACTTTTAGCGCGGAAAGCAGTTTTAAATTCTTCTTTAAAATTTTCTTCAATGGTAATGGGTTGTACGAAATATCCGGTATTGGGAGCAAGATAAGTATGAGGGGATAATTTTCGCGTATAGACTTGGATCTCTACCGTTTTTCTGAAATCCGAGCCCATACTGTTTTCAATAACGGAAGAATCAGTCTTTGTATGAAATAGCGGTATTTTTGAAGGATCAGGCTCGAACAGATCGTTTTTCGGAATTAGTGAATCCCGTTCGAATGTTTCTGTGAGCGTATCGAATAGTGTATAATGGAATGCTGTCAGGTAAAGAGGATTCGGAACATCTGTGCCCTCAAAGAAATTGTCGATGTATGCACAAAATAAAAGCTCATTATTACGTCCGAGACTACCGCTCAGTCTGGAATAATCTTTCAAGTCAAAATGACCTTTCTCATCCTGTTTCAACATCGAGTTTTCTCCTTCTTTACCACCACCCCCATGGTTGGCCACGGTTTCTTTAATTTCTTCACGCATGGTGTAAATGACTACTCCCAATAAGAGCAGTGAAAGAATCCCGAAAAAGAACAAACGCCTGGTTAGAAACCACCAGAATTGCTGTGATTTATCTTTGAAGTTATAAATCTGCTCTGAAGTGAAAATGATGTAGATAGCATATAAAATGGTAGGTGCAAATGCCAGCAACAGCTCATCAGCACTACTGGTCTTCATTCTCGAAATCGCTATAATGCAATTACTTAGCAACACTACTGCGACCAATACCGACCAATACCGAATCCTCATAAATCCCCATCCGACGAGCCATCCGGTAGCAAACAGGATGGCGAAAATCTGAAAGGCCCTAGCTACAAAAAAAGCGTCGAATTCGCCTGCTCCCGATCGATCTAAACCTTCATAACCCAGAAATAGTAAAAAAATAAGCAATCCAAACGTAGGCAGAAAACGGAATCTAAATATGTAGAATACCGCTGCCCCCAGCATGCCTGCAGAAAAATACAAGGTTTGAAGCCATGCTTGATTTCTCAAAATAGCAAATGAATTATTGGCAAAATCGAGCAGATAATAACCTATTACTGCTGTCGGTAACAACAGGAAAATAATTCTGGCAAGTAATTCATTAAATGGAGTAGCGCGCTGTATTTTCATGCTTAAATTCCATGTTTTGGAACTGGGTCGACTAATTCGCTCTAATACTTCAAATGTAATCAATTACGCAGGTAAAGAACAGATTCGGTTCTCCTCCTTCACTTAAAACTTTCTTAAAGCATAAGTGTATAGGTATTTTGGGTGTATCAGCATCGGGGAGCGATAGAAAAAGTAAAGGAAGGTTCTCCTCAGATCCGATAAATTTGCCGGGACTGTGAAGGGAGCAGATTCCGTTTTTGTTACGATATGGCGAGGGTTTTAAAATTTTTAAGAAATATGGGGCTTGTAATTGTCGGACTCGTTTTGATAATGGCGGTTGCGATTGTGCTATTTATGAAGCAACCACAATTTGGAAAGGCGCCCGAAAGTCGGCGTTTAGAGAGAATGCAGTCTTCTCCGAATTTCAGAGAGGGAGTATTTCACAATCAGAGTCATACCCCCTCTTTGACAGAAGGATATTCATTCGTAAGCATATTTTTCAAATTTCTTTTTCAAAGGATTCCTGACAGTGCTCCGGTAGTGGATATTCCGACAGTTAAAAATGATTTACATCGATTACCCGATGATGTATTAGTCTGGTTCGGACATTCTTCTTATTTCATAAAAAAAGGTGGACTGAAAATTTTGGTGGATCCGGTATTTAGCGGGAGTGCTTCACCTGTTCCGGGATTCACAGAGGCTTTTCGTGGGACTGATGCCTACGATGTGGCGGATCTGCCGGAGATAGATTATTTGATTATTAGCCATGACCACTATGATCATCTCGATTATAAGACAGTCAAACAATTGATCAATAAGGTGGGTAAAGTAGTTTGCGGACTGGGGGTGGGGGCGCATCTAGAACATTGGGGATTTGCTTCGGAAGATATCATCGAAAAAGACTGGAATGAGATGGTGATGCTTTCTCCAGATGTAAAATTATACACCTATCCGGCACGGCATTTTTCTGGTCGCGCATTTAAACGCAACAATACACTATGGCTTTCCTTTTTGCTGGAAACCGCTGATCAGAAAATTTATCTCGGAGGCGACAGTGGCTATGATCGACATTTTAAGGAGGTTGGCGAACAACATGGACCGATTGACTTTGCCTTGTTAGAGAACGGACAATACAACGAGGCTTGGAGGGCAATACACTGCTTGCCACATGAAACCTTACAAGCAGGTAAGGATTTGCAAGCTCATCGTATCATGCCCATTCATTCGGCGAAATTTGCGCTGGGTATGCATCCATGGTACCAACCCCTGGAGGAAATTACCAAGGCGAATTCCAATTTTCATCTGCCCTTGGTGACACCAAGAATAGGGGAGGTGGTGTATTTGAAGGATGAAAGCCAGGAATTTCAATTTTGGTGGAAGGATTTTGTAAAACCTAACTAATTATTCTCTACATAAGCTCCGTTTTTTATGCGCACAGTTTTGCTTTTGCTTTGCTCCAATATGTTTATGACGATAGCATGGTATTGGCATCTCAAAGGAGTTAAGATACCTATCTGGCAGATCATACTAATTAGCTGGGGGATCGCTTTGCTGGAATATTGTTTGGTAATCCCTGCCAATCGTATCGGTTTTAACAGCGGCTGGACAGGTTTTCAACTAAAAATTACCCAGGAGGTGATCAGTCTGCTAGTGTTTGTAGTGTTTGCTGTTCTATATCTGAAGGAGCCATTACACTGGAAATACCTCGCTAGCATGGCATGTATTCTAGGAGCAGTCTACTTCGCTTTTGTGAAAAATTGACCCGGAGCGATTAGGGAACCATGGCGCGTTTCGCTTGAAGGAGATGCCTTTCGTTGTGGTAAATCACTACACGAAAAGTGTCTCCCAACTTGAGACGGATTAATTTAGAAATATAAACTGCTGTTTTCACTTTGTTCAGATCGACTTCTTTAGCAAGTTGTAATAGGTCCAACATTTTTTTCTGTTGCGATTCAAATTTATCCAGCACCGAACGATCTAATTTGGAATGAATAGGATTCATACTTTTGAAGGTCTTCATCTTGTTCAGCTTTTCCTTTGGCAACATTCCCTCAGCGAAATAATTACCCAAGAGTCCTGATTTAAATATTGTAGCAGGTACTGGTTTGGCTCGTCGGATTTGTTGCTCCATTTCCGGCAGATAGAATTCGCCATATCTGTTGAGATGTTCCAGACATTCCAATGCACTCCAGCTGTCGGAATTCTTTCGCATATTGAGTGTCTGCTCATCTAAAGCCTTGAATGATTGCAAGGTGTTTAAATGAAACTGAACCATTTCCGTAAGATCTTGAAGAAGCTGTTCTGAACTAATTTTCATAAATATTGATCACTGAGACCACAAAGGTCTGCCGGATTGAATCAAGATTTATTGATTCAACTCAAGAATTCTTTAATCGTGACAACGTTTCGGGGGTCATTCGAAGGTAATTCGCGATATATTTATGAGGGACTTCCTGAAAAAGATGCGGACTTCTCTTCAGTACACGATTATATCGCTCAATGGGTGACTGGATCAGTAGGTCTTTCTCCCTTTCTATTTGTTGTAATACCAAGTCTTCCAATATATTGATCCAGATTTTCGAAAACTCGGGATGGGTTTGAAGGAAGCTATTAAATCGTTCTTTCGATAATAGGATCACCTCTGATTTTCTGATGGCCTGAATATAGAAATCCGAAGGTTTGCCGGATAGGAATGAATCCAAAGCGACGATAATATTGTTTTGATACCCAAATCTTATGGTTCGCTCCTCATCTCCATCTGTAATAAAAATTCTGAGACAGCCTGATTTGATGAAATATATATTGGTATTGATTGAGCCCCCGGTGCACAGATATTCCTGCCGCTTGATCAGCTTGTAAGGGAGCGGATGATCGTTTTCTATTTGTTCCAGTATATCCAGAGGTGTCATCAGAGATTTTAATGCTAATATTTTGAAGGAACGATATTGTTATATTTGATCTGTTAAAACCACTCAAATATATTGGAAATTGTCGTGTTGGCTGCCATCCGTTTTCAAGGTTTTGGTCGTTTGCAGGATTTGTTTTTGTAGAAAATAGAAGATGGAGTACGGTGGTACTCCGTAAATAAATAAGTAAATAGAAATGATGCAACAATCATTGGTTTTAGGAATCGATATAGGAGGTACGAATACTGTTTTAGGGATTGTGGATCGCCGCGGTCAGATACTGGAACGGGCAGCGATGGCGACTTCTGAATTTAGTTCGGTTGCGGCTTACATCGAGGCGTTGCGATTGAAAGCAACTGCATTGATGGAGGCGGTAGGTCGCCAGCGGATTATCGGTTGTGGGGTGGGTGCACCTAATGGCAATTATTATACAGGAGAAATTGTTGATGCTGCGAACCTCCCATGGAAGGGAATTATCCCTTTGGCAAATTTGTTAAAGGATGCTTTTCATCTCCCGGTGCGATTGACAAACGATGCTAATGCTGCGGCATTGGGCGAGATGTTGTATGGTGCAGGGAAGGGGTTGAAGGACTTTGTGGTGGTGACCCTTGGGACCGGTGTAGGAAGCGGGTTTGTCGTAAATGGCAGCGTAATGTACGGACATGATGGATTTGCGGGAGAACTGGGTCATATAACAGTGGAGCCCGGTGGACGACAATGCGGATGTGGTAGAAGGGGGTGTTTGGAAACCTATGCTTCGGCAACGGGAGTGGTATTTACAGCCAGGGAGTGGATGGCTAAAACTGAGACTGATTCAGTATTGAGGAAGCATGGCGACGCTATTACAGCGAAGCAGGTACAGGCCGCAGCGGTAGATGGGGATGAGATGGCGCGATCTATTCTTACTTATACAGGAGAAATATTAGGAGCTGCCTTGGCAAATGTGGTCGCGATCACCTCCCCGGCAGCTATCATATTTTTTGGCGGTTTGGCCAAGGCCGGTGAACTACTGTTGGGACCGGCGCGGCTGCAGATGGAGCAGAATGTCCTCAGTGTTTATCGAAATAAGGTACGCTTTCTTCTTTCTGAATTGCCAGATGCGGATGCTGCAGTTTTGGGGGCGAGTGCATTGGCTTGGTAGGATTGTATTTGTTGAGATTGATTTAGAACACAACACCCGAAGTTCGTACTTCGGGTGTTGTGTTTTAAAAAACAATAAATGTCGGCAGATTGATTTTTATCGAAACAGGGTGACGTTTCCTTTCTTATACACCCGCTCTCCGGTTACGCAGAAGCCATCAGCCTCCCATACATATACACCGGTTGGAGGAAATTCGCCATTGATTTTACCATCCCATTGCTTTGCCGGGTCTGTGGTATAGAATACGATATTACCCCATCTGTCGAAAATCCGGAAGAAGTTTAATTGTACAATCTGACGGTTCATCAGACCGAATGTATTGGTTCCGGTTGCGCTTTCGGGAACGAACGCGTTTGGCAGATTCAATTCATAGCAACCTACATAAACGGTCATGGTATCACGAGCGATACAACCGAGGGTATCATTCAATTCTGTTACTTCCAGATAATAGGTAATGGTGTATGCAGGGTTAGCCACAGGATTCATTACGTTGGGATCGTTCAGGAACGCTGTAGGACTCCATCTGTAAGCAAAAATGCCATTGCTTTGAGAAGTGAACGGTCCGCCCAATACTGTATTTGTTCCGTCGGTAATGAATCTGTCCGGTCCTGCATCTGAAGATACCTTACTTACTTCGATTGTAATTGAAGTATCCCAATGACAGCCATTGGAGTATTCGATATGGATATCGTATTCAGAAGTGTATTGCGGAGACAATGTAACGAACATGCCTACCGTATCTGAGATCTCGTAGTCAGGGCTCCAGGTATACTTGATAGCACGTGGAGACTGAATGAAATATTCGAGGCGATCTCCCTGACAAAGTACGGTATCACCCGGAGTGATGTCAATTGCAGGGGGTAACAATACCACAATTTGTTGGCATTCAATTTCTGCCTCCGGTGTGCCTTCGTTAAGTGCAAGGTAAACATTGTATATACCCGGTTCTTTATAGGTGTAAACCGGAGGAATAGAATCCGTAGATGAGATGATATCTGCATCAGTACACTGAGCAAAAGTTATTTTGGATAAAGTACTGTTTGCGTTGGTTGAAAATGCAAAAAGCGTGTCTTTGATACGGTATAGACGACTGATAGAAGAAGTTCCGTTCATGTCAGCAACGCGTTCCAGTTTGGTACCTTCGTAAAGACCGGTCATTCCTGGAAAATCCACTCTTACAAGGGTATCGTCGCTATTGCTGATGATAGCTGAGAAACTACCACAATCTTTTGCAATAATAATATTTGTAGGTTCTACCAAAGTGTTGTTGGTATTGCCCACATTCACGCCTACAGGGTTGGTGGCTAAAGAATTGCCGGTAGTCACAACTGTAAGGGTGCTGCTGATACCGTTGGTAACAACCATAAACCAAGTATCATTGTCCTTGGTTAATGCCATATCTGTGGCACCATTCAGTCCGCCGATATTACCAAATGAAGTAAATTGGGGTGTATTATGTAAGTTGGTTCCAAACTCTACCCGTACAAATTCATCGGTGCCACCATCCACCAAAAACGCATACCAATTTCCATTGTCCTTCGCAACGATTAAGCCGTTTGGAGTATGAAGTAAATTACCGGGGTTTCCGAAATTTATACTGTTTGGAACTCTGGCGAGATCATGGCCAAAATCTGCACGGAAGAAGGAGGCGGTTGCTGTTGAATTCCCTCCGGTAGCAAGCAGTGACCAACCGGTGATGGAGTCCTTCACCAATGCAATTGCATTCACATCGCTTGGAATACTGTTATTTAATGTGCCTAAGTTGGTAACTACCGGATCATTATTTAGGTGAGTACCAAATTCGAGACGCAATAAATTTCGTCCTCCGCGATTCACCACAAATCCGTAATAGTTTTCACCTTCCTTGATAATTTCGATAGCACCCGGATCATTTAAGCCCATGCCTGTTCCGAAACTATTTCCCGAAGGAACGTTCTCAAGATACCCGGAACAAAAACCCCAGTAATAAGAACTGGCCTGTTCTACATGACTTATAATCTTAACTGGTTGGTTGATACAAACCGTATCCGGCAACGTAAACAACGTCTGTCCGTACGAATTATGTGCGCCTGCTACCAAGACTAGGCTTAAAAAAGAAAGTAATCTTTTCATTGTGTTTTTTTTGTCTGTGGCGGATCGCATAAAATCCAGGATTTCATATCAAAACGATATCCTTACCGGCCTTCATACGCGCCGCCACGGAAAACGGTTGCTTTCCGAAGGGCTAATATAATAAGTTCGCCTTAAAATTTTATAACAATGCTTTTTTTTATTTTCTTTATACTCAAATAATGGGCACATGAAAAGGATTTCCGGAAATTCAAGATTATTAATCGTATTTTTTTCATTATTATTTGTAGTGGGATTTTTGCCCCCTTCGGGAGCGAAAGAGGGGATTTGGCTTCCGCCAATGATCAAGGGTAGAGAGGCAGATATGAAAGCTATGGGATTGCAAATTCCTGTGGATCAATTGTATAACGATGATGGAACCGGACTGAATAATGCAGTGGTGTTGTTTGGAAGGGGTTGCACCGGGGAGTTTATATCCCCTAAGGGATTAGTGCTGACCAATCACCATTGTGGGTATGGTACCGTTCAAGGTATCAGCAGTACGATAAATGATTATTTTGCTCATGGGTTCTGGGCTAAAAATATGTCTGAAGAAATTCCTTGTCCCGGACTCACCGTGACTGTCTTTCGGAAAATGCAGGATGTGACCTCCGAGATTTTGGGCGGTCTTCCGGATACACTTAGCAGAGATCGGCGACAAGAAGTCATTGCGGGTCGGATTGCTACGCTCGAAAAGGCGTTAACATCCGGCACTTTGGAGGCAAGTGTGAAACCTTATTATAATGGTAATCAGTATTGGGTAATTTGGACCGAGACTTATCGGGATGTGAGATTGGTTGGGTTCCCCCCAAATGGTATCGGTTCTTTTGGGGGTGACACCGATAATTGGATGTGGCCCAGACATAATGGGGATTTTGCTTTATTCCGCGTGTATGCGGGTAAAGACAATCAACCCGCGGATTATGCACCTGAGAATCGCCCCTATGTACCTGTTCGTCATTTTACAATTAGTGGGCGCGGTATTAAAGAAGGTGATTTTACAATGGTATATGGTTTCCCTGGCACCACTCAGGAGTATATAACTTCCAGTCAGCTAAATCAAGTTTATTCGATTATAGATCCTATTCGTATCGAGGCTCGTACCGAAAAATTAAAAGTTTGGAATGAGCGTATGGAGGCTTCCCGGGATGTATTTATAAAGTATACCTCGAAAAAGGCGGGTGTCGCAAATGGTTGGAAAAAATGGCAAGGGGAATTGAGAGGATTGAAAATCAATAATGTTGTTGAGAAAAAGCGTGTTTACGAACAAGAGTTCCAGAAATGGGCTTCGGGAGATGGCAGGCCCGATGAAGCTGCTGATATCTTAAGTCATATCGATGCCCTAGCGCTGGCCTCAGATAGCGCGGTGTTCGGTCAAGAGTATATTCGTGAAACTGTTTTAGGTATTGAATTGATACAACAAGGCGCTTTGTTGAATGATATTTTGAACCAGTATCGCAAGGGTACCTTGAATACGCAAACCGGTAGAATAAAGTCTGCCTATGAAAGGTTCCTGAAGAATTATGATTTGGAAACAGATCGTCAGCTATTTGAAGTGTTGATGCCTTTGTTCTTTGAACAGGCACATAGCTGGGTGCCTGCGGGTTACCGCAAAATGTATCGTGATCACGGGAATGACTTTAGTAAATGGGCTAAACATACCTATTCACAATCTATATTGACCTCAGAATCGGCATTCAAAGAATTATTGGAGCGCTCCAATCCTGAAGACAGTATGCGAATAGTGAATGATCCTATCTGGCATCTGTACTCTGATATAAAAAATGAAGAAGCTACTCGTATTAATCCGGTTCTAACTAATTATTATACCCGAATGGCAGATCTGAATTCGAAATATCTTAAATATAGAATGGAGAAAGACGGTTCAGCCGATTATTATCCGGATGCTAACTTGACTTTACGACTTTCATATGGTCAGGTGAAGGGTATCGATCCGGATGGTCCGGCAGAATATTCCTGGCAGACTAATATTGATCAGACTATTGCGAAGCATCAGGAAGGTTCACATGAATTTCATATTCCTGAGAGATTAAGAGAAATTTATGCTAAGAAGGATTTTGGGCGTTGGACAGAGAAGGGTACCGTGCCGGTTAATTTTATTGCGGACAATCATACTTCCGGTGGAAATTCGGGAAGTCCGGTGTTAAATGCGCGGGGCGAGTTGATAGGAATCAACTTCGATCGCATTTGGGAAGGGACAATGAGTGATTTCTATTTCGATCCCAATCTCTGTAGAAATGTGGCCGTCGACATTAGGTATACTCTATTCATAATTGAGAAATATGGCCAAGCAGGATGGTTGTTGAAAGAGATGAAGATCGTTCGATAATCAATCGCTATCCAAAATTAAACCCCGATTCCTATGCAGAAATCGGGGTTTAATTTTTTAAAGGTAGATTCAAAATATAGCTGAGCCTTGTACCGGCCAGTTAAGTTTGACTATTTAAACTCTTCGTCAGAAATATTCTTGTTCACTTCTACTGCCGTTACTTTTGTCTCCAGCATCATACCCGGACCGATTGGTAATCGTGTAGTATAAGGGATTTTATATCCATTTCCACCCGGTACTTCTTTATAGTCAGCATATTCAACGCTAAATGTCATGGGCCCTTGTGGGGTTTCAACAGTGGTGGATTTTCTCACGAGTAAGCCGGTATTCGCGTCATAATATTCCATTACAGCGCCTTCATCGCCTGTTTTTACTTCGACCATTATAGCGTTGTTTCCGTCGATTTGTTCGATACCCTTCAGTGTTCTTTTAATTCCATACTTTTCAGGATGCAGGGGCGCAAGAAGATCGGCGCCTTCCTGTGATTCAGCCAGATCAGATCCTGTCAGATCCATTTTCTGTCCGCCGGCTTCTTGGTAACCTTTGTTTCCATTAAGTACTTTTTTAGAAACTACCATGCCCATTTGGCTAACTGTAGCTTTCATTTTTCCGGGAGTTTTCTTCATTTCAGAGATCTGAATGGTAATTCCCTGTATTTCGCCTGATGATTCGATTTTGATATCACGGATTGCATTGAGGGCTTTTTCTCCGCCAATCGCAGCGGCGTATTTTTGCATCACCTGAGCAACTGTTAAATCTGCCGGCAGAGTTGTCTGTGCAAATTTTATCGGTTTCCCGTAATGATCGAAATAGCTGATGTTCCCGTCTGCATCAAAGCTGGCAAGCGTTTCTGCTACTTCGTGACGGTTACCTACTACGATGATATTCGCTTTATCAGGATGAATGTATTTCTGTGCGATTTGCTGCACATCATTAGCATTAACCGCTGCCAGATTCTTCATATAATTTCTGTAGTAGTCTTTTGGCATATTGTAGCGTTCGATATTAATCGCGTATTGTGCCACTCTTCTGGGATCTTCCAGGCCAATAGCGAAACCGCCGCTCAGATATGCAATAGTACTTTGAACGACTTCGTTAGATACCGGTTCGGTTCTCAAACGATTCATTTCGGCCAATACTTCTCTGATCGCACTGTCAGTCACACTGTTTCTGCAATTTGCGAATGCGGTGAATGAACCGGCGAGGTGGTCGGCAGACAAATCGCTGTAAGAACCGTATGTCCAACCGTGTTGTTCTCTTAGATTCAGAAACAAACGACCTTGTGAACCCCCACCGAGAATAGAGTTGGCTACGCGCGCTTTAATAACTTCCGGACTGCCGGGTTGGAGTTGCAACGGATAAGTAATGTTAAACACACTTTGCACAGCTCCATTTCTGGGGACAAATGCTACATTGGTTTGCTGCGGAGCTACAGGAGTAGGGTAGCTGGCTGTTGGGACATCGCCACGTTGCCAACCGCCGAAATATTTTTCAGTCATTTCGCGTGCTTCCGCAACAGTGATATCTCCGACGATAGCCAGATAGGCAACATTGGGTCTGAAATATGTCTGATAGTACTTCACACATTTTTCCAGAGTGATATTATTGACAGTTTCTTCTGTCGCAATCGTGCCGTAAGGGTGGTTAGCACCGTAATTGATTACCGCCGTAACGTTCTTCAACATTGTTTCCGGCTCATTTTTACCAATCTCCAGCGCTGAGAGCGTCCTTTTTTTCAGCTTATCAAGTTCTTCCTGACTGATTTTTGTGTTCATGGCAATGTCGCTCAGCAATTCCAGCATTTTTGTCTGATGCTTTTTAAGACTGCTACCGTAGAGTCCTTCAGCGGATGCGTAGATTGTAGCGCCTATGAAATCGATTTCTTCGTTGAGTTTTTGTTTGTCCCTGGTTTGGGTGCCGCTTAATAGGAGTTCATCCATCATGTCCCGATAGCCTGCCATTTCCGCTTCTACTTCCGGCTTAATGTCGAATTGGATCGAATAAGATACAGTGGGCAGTTTATGGTTTTCAACAACGAATACTTTAAGTCCGTTGGGCAGGGTGAAACTAGCCGGGTCGGCAAGCCTAACTTCCGGTGCCGGTCCAGCTTTGGGTCTAATGCTTCTATCGAGGGGTTGTGCATACCCCGAGGTTGCCAGGGAAATCGTCAATATGGAGAAAAATATTCTTTTCATTTTATACTGTTTTTTGGGAAATTCCGGATCTACCGGTTCAATAGCTGGTTTGTTGCGAAACAAACAATTATGGTTTTTGTTCTTCTGTTTTAGGCAAGTAATGCAATACCAATCTATTTTCTTTGGTCAGGTATTTATTAGCGACCCTTTGTAAATCTTTCTTCTTGATCTTGGTATACCTTTTCAATTCTGTGTTGATCAGGTTTGCATTTTTCCAATAGGTGTGGTTGGTTGCCAAATTGGTGACAATGCCCAGAATTTGACGATTTTGGTTGATGAAATCGCTTTCAGCCTGATTGATTAATTTTTGGAATTCCCTTTTGCTGATGGGTTCTGTTTTGATTTTTTCTACTTCAGCCAGAATGCTTTTCTCCAGAGAGTCGGGACTGACACCGGCATTGGCGATGCCCAGCATAATAGCCAATCCGGGGTGTTCGCTAGGCACTGAGAAGGCTGCAGTTTCCAAAGCTACTTGTTGATTATCCACCAGACTGGTTCTCAATCTGGAGCTTCTTCCTTGAGCAAGCAGTTGTGTCAGCAATTGCATAGCGTAATAATCATCGGTGCCCGGTGCGGGTGCATGATAAGAAACTACAACAGCCGGCAGCTGGATATTATCATAGAAAGTAACTCTTTTTTCCGCGGTTTGTTGAGGTTCGCGAACCGTTGGACGTGGGATAGCTTTGTTGCCGGCGGGGATATCTCCGAAATATTTGGCGATTAACTCCTTAGTTTTTTGAGTATCGAAGTCACCTCCGATTACTAATACTGCATTTTCAGGTACATAGAAGGTTTTATAGAAGCTCATGAATTCTTCCAAGGTTGCCTGATCTATATATTGTTCTTTCCCAATTGGCATCCATTGATACGGGTGCGTAGTGTATTGGTTTTCGAACACGACATTTAGCAATTGACCGTATGGTGTGTTGTCGTACCGTTGCTTCTTCTCTTCTTTTACAACCTTTCTTTGAGTTTCTACTCCTACTGTATCGATCTTGGCATGAAACATTCTTTCAGACTCCATCCAAAGTCCCAGTTCCAACTGGTTAGAAGGTAAGGTTTGGTAATAGAAAGTGCGATCTTGAGAGGTGTTGGCATTGAGTTGTCCTCCGTTTGCCTGCACCAATTTCATATATTCACCACGACCAATATTTTCGCTTCCCTCAAATAATAAGTGTTCGAAAAAGTGGGCGAACCCGGTTCTTTGTGGATCCTCGTCTTTGGAGCCTACGTGATACATTACCGAGACCACAACTATTGGGGTGGATCTGTCTTCGTGTAATATTACGTGAAGACCATTGGGTAAGGTATACTCTGTAAAATTAATTTGTGCGGAAACTCCACAGCTAATCAACAATAAACCCGATAAAAGGGCCGTAAAAGCGCGTCGCATCATGATTTTGGTTCAGTTTAATTGCAAAAATAACTTTTGAGTTTTGATATTGCTGATAGGGACGGGATTTCACCCGAAAAATCACCTTGTAAAAAGAAATGATATCAGGTACATAAAAGTATATTAGTACCTGATATCTTTTTTCGAAGGTTAAAAATATGATTTAAATATCACCTAAGGAGTGCCTAGTATATATATTTCTACACTCCGCCTTGTTAGATTTTTTCGGGTCTCATTTGGGGGAAAAGCAAAACGTCTTGTATAGAGTGTTGCGCGGTCAGCAGCATCGCCAATCGTTCGATGCCAATACCGATACCTGCTGTTGGTGGCATACCGTATTCCAGAGCTCGCAAAAAGTCGTGATCTATATACATGGCTTCGTCGTCTCCGCGGTCGAGTAGCGCGGTCTGGGCTTCGAAACGTTCTCTCTGGTCGATCGGGTCGTTCAACTCACTATACGCATTGGCAATTTCTTTCCCGTTGATCATGAGTTCAAATCGTTCTACCAAACCCGCTTTACTCCGGTGTTTTTTGGTGAGCGGGCTCATTTCGATGGGGTAGTCGATAATAAAGGTGGGTTGGATATAATGTTGCTCACATTTTTCTCCAAAGATGGTATCGATCAGTTTGCCTTTGCCCATACTGTTGTCGGTCTCCAAATGTAATTGTTTACATACCGCTCTTAGTTCATCTTCCTCCATACCGCTGATATCGATTCCGGTATGTTCTTTAATGGCATCGTAAATGGAGATTCTTGCGAAAGGGGCTTTAAAACTGATAGTTTTTCCGTCGATTGTAGTTTCGGTGGTGCCATTTGTTGCAATAGCAGTATGCTCCAGTAACTGCTCGGTGATATCCATCATCCAGAGATAGTCTTTGTATGCTGTATAGAATTCCAGAATGGTAAATTCCGGATTATGCGTCCGATCCATCCCTTCGTTTCTGAAGTTGCGCGAGAATTCATAAACCCAGTCGAAACCACCAACGACCAGTCTTTTTAGGTAAAGTTCGTTGGCAATTCTCAAGTATAACGGAATGTCCAGCGCATTATGGTGCGTGATGAACGGTCGTGCGATGGCACCCCCCGGGATGCTTTGCAACACCGGTGTATCTACTTCTAATGCTCCCCGGATATTTAAAAACTCCCGGATCGCATTTTTCATTTTGGTGATTTTAACGAATACATCTTTAACACCCGGATTAACGATCAGGTCAGCATACCGCTGTCTATATCTGAACTCAGGGTCAACTACAACATCGTAAAGTTCACCATCTTTTTCCTTTACAACCGGTAGCGGTCTTAAAGCCTTACTCAGCAGTTGGAATGAGGTAACGTGGACGGAGGTCTCTCCGGTTTTTGTTGTAAATACATAACCGTTGATCCCAATAATATCACCGAGGTCGATCAGTTTTTTCCAAACCGTATTGAACAAGGTTTTGTCGTCTCCCGGACATATATCATCGCGTTTCAGGTAAAGTTGAATACGGCCTGTTTGATCTTGAAGGACTGCGAAATTGGCCTTGCCCATATCGCGAATCATCATGATTCTGCCGGCAAGCGATACCGATTGAAAAGCCGCTGCATTCTCTTCGTTGTAATCTGATTTGATTTCAGCAGCGGTATGAGAAACTTCGAATGTGGGTGCCGGATATGGATCAATACCCAATTCCAATAGCTGGCTAAGTTTCTGCCGCCGAATTACTTCCTGTTCGCTGAGTGTATTTTGCATATAAGTCAATACCGACAAATGCCGATTTAAACGGTTATATAATTATATAATAGTCGGCAAAAATACGCAGAGAAATGTTATCAGCTAGAAGCGATCTTGATAATCGCGGTTAATTGGTCATCATACGGGTTGTAATTGCGACTCGGATGGGAATTTTTTCACCCGGTCTTTGAGAAATTCTATTACTTCTTCGTCGGATTTGAATTGGTTTCCCAAATTGACAACGTTCTTAGCGAGCAGATCGTACCTTTTGCCCATCAACCAAATAAATATATGTAAAAAATGAATGCCGTCGAATACAATTGCTTTATTCTTGATGTATTCATTGATTGTTTTTTGAAAATACACGGGATGTTCTGTCCAATGCATGGTTTGCTTTTCATGATGAGAGATATGGTACCCATCGTTCCAGCATTTGTGGTTGTACTTCGTATTGATGCAGGTGATGCTGTTTTTGTAAGGATTTCCCGGATCATCATGAGCGACAAAAGCATGCTGCGCCCAATTCCCCATCATAGCGATCAGGCGGTACAGGAAGAATGGAATAATAAAGACCACTAGTGTTGCGGGGAAATTGATGAAACTAAGCGCAATGCAGAAGAAGATAAATAATAGCTCACCTCTTACAGAGCGATAGAGCAGTTTTTTTCTTTTTTTCCGGAAGAAGTAAGCGCAGAGATGATAAATTCCGGTAAACAGAAATGCGATAAAATAGAGTAGGAAGTCTTTAAAGGAATCTCTTTGATAAGGCATGGTGCTGCTTTCATCACTCTCCAAATTATTTTCTGCATGGTGCATGCCAATGTGATGAGTATAGTAAGTTTCAGGAGAATGTCCAAATAGTGGCGCTATTACCCAAGGAAGGTAATGGTTCATGAACTGATACTTCTTCTTAAATAACATCCTATGACTGGTACAGTGGAGCATCAGTCCGAAAGGACCCTTAAAGGCAAAATTATTCAGATATTGAAAGGCGATAGCAGTTGTCCACCATGCCCATCCCGTCACAAAAGGCATATATAGAAGAATGGCCAGTGGGATAAGTGTGAAGCTGATTTGGAGCGTCAGATAGGCAAAAGGTAAATCTCGTTCGTCACGAATAAATTTCATTAAAAATTGATCAAATCGGTTTAGCTTTTCAGGCCGGTACACGGGATCAGTAATTGGTCCAAGTTGCTTCATGATTAGAAGAATCTTTAAATTAAATGTACAATAATTTTGGGTTAAACCCATCAGGCAGGAAATTCGGGATAAAAATGATGCCGCAGCAAGGGATAGAGAGGGCGGCGGTCGGCTGCGCAATGACTAATTGCGAAGCGAGAGGGAGTTGCGGGATATGAGTCAGGCAGAAAAAAATAAAACCGGCGGTTAAGCCGGTTTCTGGTTACATAAGTATGGATTTACGCCCCCCTTTGCTACAATCCAACTCATGCTAGGATATAAGAAATTATAAATGTTGTTGTATTTTCTTATCGAAAGCAGATTTCGGAGCAAGTCCTACTTGTTTATCAACAACCTTTCCATCTTTGATGAACAATACACAAGGAATATTGGTAATGCCGTAATTTACACTGACATTAGGGTTTTCGTCAACATTGATTTTGCCCACTTTTACCTTACCGTCATATTCTTGAGCAAGCGCATCGATAGTAGGTCCCAAAGCGAGACAAGGACCACACCAAGGAGCCCAGAAATCTACAATTGTAAGCTTGTCTGAATTGACTACTTCCGTTTCGAAATTTGCATCAGTGAATACGGCTGCCATTTTATGAGTTTTATTTTTAGAGTTAATTTAAATGATAGGTCAAAGGTAACATGAATTATTGGTTCCAAACAATAAAGGATTCCTATCGCACCATAAAATAATGGAACATTTTAGAAATTTTATGATTTTTTTAGTCATTCTTTGAGACGGTCATTTTTGGCAGTCGGTATTGAACAAATTAATCGAAATATTATTGAGAATATAAGTGTGGTGCATTGATTCGACTCATAATTCTGTACCTTTGTTAGCCTATATTTACTGTAATTATGTCAGACGTGTTGGAAAAAGTACTGGAGGAACATCGTCAGGGCGAGGCTTATGCTCCTTTCCCCCAGGATCCTAATATTTATGAGAAGAAATTCTACATAGAGAGCTATGGCTGTCAAATGAATTTCAGCGATAGTGAAATTGTCGCCTCTATTTTGCAGGAGCGTGGCTTTGGCGCGACAAGAAATTTTGAGGAAGCTAGTTTGGTTTTGATCAACACTTGTTCCATTCGCGAAAAAGCCGAACAAACAGTACGGAATCGTTTACAGGCTTTTAGAAAGGTAAAGGAGCAAAATCCAGGCATGCTGATTGGTGTGCTGGGTTGTATGGCTGAGCGATTAAAGGCCAAGTTTCTGGAAGAAGAGCGGCTTGTAGATATCGTAGTCGGTCCGGATGCTTACCGAAGCTTGCCCGGTTTGATCGAAGAAGCAGAGGGCGGTCAGAAAAGTGTAAATGTATTGTTGAGTCGGGAGGAGACCTACGCGGATATAGCACCTGTCAGACTTAATAGCAACGGTGTGAGTGCGTTCGTGAGTATTATGCGGGGATGTAACAATATGTGTACATTTTGTGTTGTTCCGTTTACCAGAGGGCGTGAAAGGAGCAGAGATGCTGCAAGTGTTGTGGCTGAATGCCGAGATTTGTTTGAAAACGGATTTAAAGAAGTGACTTTGTTGGGGCAGAATGTGGATTCTTATTACTATGCTCCTCATTATGGTACTCCCGTCACCTTTGCCCATCTGTTGGAAATGGTGGCGCAGATTTCTCCATTATTAAGAGTGAGATTTAGCACTTCACATCCGAAGGATATAACTGATGATGTGTTGCTTACGATGGCTAAATACGATAATATTTGTAAATATATCCACCTGCCGGTTCAAAGTGGTAACACGAGGATCTTGCAGCTGATGAATAGGACTTATACTCGTGAATGGTATCTCGCCAGAGTAAAAAGAATCCGGGAAATCATGCCTGACTGCGGTTTGAGTACTGATATTATCACGGGTTTCTGTTCAGAGACTGAAGAGGAGCATCTGGAGACTTTGGATATTATGGAACAAAGTCGATTCGATATGGCATACATGTTTGCCTATAGCGAACGTCCGGGAACGCTGGCAGCCAGAAGGTATCAGGACGATGTACCGGAGGATGTCAAAAAGAGAAGGCTTGAGGAAGTGATTGCACTCCAGGGGCGCCATTCTAAGGAGAGCTATCAGAATGATATTGGAAAGGTGTTTCAGGTCTTGATTGAAGGTGAAAGCAAGCGTAGCGACCAGCACTGGAGCGGTCGTAATAGTCAAAATAAAGTAGTCGTTTTCCCTAAGGGAGATTATCAGTTGAGTAAGGGAGATTATGTAAACGTTCGGATCCATGATGCTACACAGGCAACTTTGTTAGGCGATATAGTGGCTTCTTAAATGTAGAGGCTGAGTGTGGGTTAGGCAAAGGGTTAATGGCTGAATGTGATTTTTTAAAAAGTATTTCCATAAATGGATATTCAAAGTATTAAGAACAGATTTGGGATTATCGGGAATTCCCCTGCTCTGAATCATGCGCTCAGTACTGCGGTGCAGGTTGCAGGGACCGATCTGACTGTTTTAATAACAGGGGAGAGCGGTGTGGGTAAAGAGGTATTTTCCCAAATTATTCATACACTTTCAGCCAGACGCCATAATCCTTTTATCGCGGTAAACTGTGGTGCTATCCCTGAGGGTACCATTGATAGTGAATTGTTTGGTCATGAGAAGGGTGCTTTTACCGGGGCTGTGGATAGTCGCAAGGGGTATTTTGAGACAGTAAATGGTGGTACTATATTTCTGGATGAGATTGGGGAAATGCCGTTGGGTACTCAGGCTAGATTGTTGCGTGTTTTGGAAACCGGTGAGTTTATCAGGGTGGGTTCTTCAAAAGTTCAGAAAACAGATGTGCGAGTAATCGGGGCTACAAATAGAGATCTACTGGATTATACCCGCGAAGGTAAGTTCCGAGAGGACTTATACTACCGATTAAGTACAGTTCCGATCCGAGTACCTGCACTTAGGGAGCGTCCGGAGGATATACCCTTATTGTTCCGGAAATTTGCTTCGGATTTTGCCGAGAGGTATCGCACCCAAGCTATTCAGTTGGACGCCGGAGCGCAGCAATTGCTGGTTAGCTATGGCTGGAGAGGGAACGTCAGAGAATTGAAGAATATCGCTGAGCAGGTGTCAGTACTCTCTGAAGATAAGATGATTAATGCCGACACTTTAAGTCGGTTTCTTCCCAATAATGATCAGTCCAGAAGTTTGACATTACGTCCGGCCGGTGAGGTTATTCCGGGACCTCAGACAGAAGAGTTTTCCACTACTGAAAGGGATATTTTGTATAAGCTGTTTTTCGATCTAAAAAAGGATATTACAGAAATAAAGCAAATGATATTCGAGTTGGCACATGGAAGAGGGATGGCTATCCCCACATCCAACGAAAGTTTGTTGCCGATTTATAATAATCCGGTAGAAACCACGCCCACTTATGCTGCTGCAACGACACCTTATGTGATACAGCCTCAGGACGCTGCCGAACCTGAAGAGGTGGAGGAGTCTTTGTTACTTGCGGAGCGAGAAAAGGAATTTATTATTAAAGCATTGAAGAAGCATAAGAGCAGGAGAAGAGACGCGGCTAATGAACTGGGTATTTCTGAGCGGACGCTATATCGGAAAATTAAAGAGTACGGTATCAGCGAATAGTTGGAATGCAGTTTGATTGAAACGAGTGTTGTTCGATATGACCCGGTGTTGTTCGGGTTGCGTTCATTTTCTGTTGGAATGTTTTCAAAAAAGTATATTGTTTTGGGCACTATGAAAATTTATTTTTCGATCACACTCTTTTGCTTTTCCATAATACTGGCGGGATGTGGAGTTTATAGTTTTACCGGCGCATCGATTCAAGGTAAGACTATAAATATCAAGGTGCTGGAGAATAGAGCGCGAAACGTGGTGCCCACATTAAGTGCTACGCTCACTGACAAAGTGAGGAGTAGGATATTGTCGCAGACCGGATTGGCTCCTGTCACCAGCGAAGATGCCGATTATGAGATCTCAGGTACGATTACCGGTTATGATGTAACCGTGACCGGGGTGCAGAATACGCAGCAGGCTACTCAGAACCGATTGACTATTACAGTAAATGTTAGCTTTGTGAATCGGCTGGATGAGAAGGCCAGTTTTAAACAGTCATTTTCCAGATTTGCTGATTTCCCGGCATCACAGACTGTGCAAAGTGTAGAGGCTAATTTGATAAGTATTATCGGGGAACAACTGGCAGACGACATTTTTAATAAGGCCTTCGTAAATTGGTAGGGTGGTGACTGCGGTTAAAAAACTATAAAAATCATCGTTCTTTGTTCCCTTTCCTGGGAGTGTTGATTAAAAAAATGGTATAGCATGATTCATGCGGAAAAGTTTCATAAGTGGCTTGCTCAGCCGGATTTAATAACTGAGGCCGACTACGCTGCAGCGAGCGAGGTTTTGTCTAAATATCCTTATTTTATTCCCGGTCGATACATAGAGTCGATCGCTCAGGGGAGGAAGGAGGGGATAACTCCCGAATTGTTGAGTCGATTGTATATGTATCGCGGCAACTGGTTGATGTTGTATAAGATGATGGGACAGCAACCTGAAGAGCAACCGGCGGTGATCGCTCCCGAGACGGAGTTTTTTGAAAAGAAAGTTCTGCAGGAGTTGAAGGTCGAAGATGTGGTGGTGCCCCAATTGGAGGTTCCGGAGGAAGATCCTTTGGTGGTTCCGGTTTTTACCGAAGATTACTTTCTACATCAAGGAATACGTGTTTCTGAAACTATAGTTGAAGCCGAGGAATTTGTTGAAGAGAACAATGCGGGGGATGAGCACGAAAAATCGCTTATGGTTGTACGGAGTTTTGCGGAGTGGCTCGCATTTTTTAAGAGGAAGTCGGAAAAGGAGCGAGAAGAAGAAGATGGTAAGCGTGCTTTAAAATCGATGTGGCAAAAAGAAAAATTGGCAGCTGCAATTGAAGAGGAATCAGATGAGATTCCGGACGATGTTTTCAATATGGCCGTGAGTTCGATAAGCCGCGAGGAAGGCCTGATCAGCGAATCTTTAGCGGAGATTTTGGTGCGGCAGGGGAAGCACGAAAAGGCGATTGAAATGTATCGTAAATTAAGTTTGCGTAATCCTCAAAAAAATGCTTACTTTGTCGGCCGAATCGAACAGATTCAAAAAAATATGAAGTCATGATTATCCTTATAACGATTTTGATTATACTCGCCTCTTTTGTATTAGGATTTTTTATTCTGATTCAAAATCCTAAAGGTGGCGGATTATCCGGTGCATTTGGAAGCCTTGGAAATCAGGTGATGGGTGCTAAGCAGTCGACCGATGTTATGGAGAAAGGTACTTGGACAGTGATGGGTATCATAGCCGGACTGTGCATTATTGCGGTTATGTTTTACGAACGTCCTCAGCGTCCTGCTTCTTTGAACCAGCCAACGCCTATTCAACAGAGCGCACCTGCTCAGCAAGCACCTCAGGGAACACCGGTGCAATAATTACTGATTCTTATTAGATTATTAATAATACCCCAGATAATACTTTGTCTGGGGTAAATATTCTATTACTAATTCGTCGCCTTCTGCGAGTGTATGGTAGGTTTCCGGACTTACTTCAATGGATAGTTGGATGGTCGAATTGAGATAGAAATAGAAGGTATTATTTGCTTTCATGTATTGCTTGCGGGTGACTCGTACTAATTCTGCGATTTTAAAATTCCTCCGAATATCCATTTGTAATTTTCTAAGGCTGGCGTTATAGGCAATCCAGGTTGGAATGCCGCTAAAAAGCATTAGAAAAATGACACCGATAAAATAGTATAGGTAAGAAAAGGGATCCGGATCATCAGCAAATGCCCGGAACCATGCGAAAATAAAGGGAATGATAAAGCAAAGCAACAGCATGGTCCTGATTACCTTTAGAAGTTGCTTTCGTTCTTTCAACTCCTTATCTTTCAGGAATAGTCTTTCGTCGGTATTCAACGATTCTTTATATCGGACGGGTGTTTGGTTCATTTGCTGCCGATTTACCCGCAACAGGTTTTAGCTACTACTTGCCTCCAGTCGTTCCACTTTGCTAATTCCACTTAGAGCCTCCAGCCGTTCGCTTAGTTCGTCTAATTCTTCACGATCGTGTACATACACCATAATGGTACCTTCAAACACACCATCTTTGGAATCGATACTCAGGGAGCGCATATTCATTTTCAGTTCGCCTGAAATAACATTTGTGATCTTTTGTATCACCCCTACATCATCTAGTCCGATAATGCGCACACCGCTGAGGAATGAAATTTCTTTATTTTTCGCCCATTTGGTTTTCACAATTCGATGCGCATAGTGCGCCAGTAATTGTGCTGCGTTTGGACAGTCGGTCCGGTGTATTTTCAAGCCTTCGCCTGAAGTGACAAAACCAAACACGTCGTCACCGGGGATTGGCTGGCAACATTGTGCCAGCTTGTACAGAACTCTATCAGAGCTCTCGCCAAAGATGATCAGTTCCGCATCTTTCGGAGATTTATGTTTGCTCAGTTCATCTTCGGATACCAGGTTCTTTGTATCCAAATTTACTTCTCGGATAGGCTGTTGGAGCTTGTCTCCCGAGATGGTGAAGTCTTTTAGTTCTTTTGTATCAATACTTCCAACCGCAACTGCGTAAAACAGATCGAGCTGAGAAGGTTTTTTGTAATACAGGCAAAGTTCGTTGATATTATGCTGTGAAAGTGGGAGTTTAAGATGATCCAATTTCCGCTGCAGAATCTCTTTACCGTCTTCCGCAATTCTTCGTTTTTCTTCTTTGAGATAGTATTTGACTCTGGACTTTGCTTTTGCCGTAACTACAAAGCTCAACCAGTCTTCTGAAGGCTTTTGTTTGTTGGATGTGATTACTTCTACCTGATCGCCGCTTTGAAGTTTGTGGCTAAGTGGTACCAATCGATAGTTCACCTTGGCACCGATACATCTGGCACCCAATTCTGAGTGAATATCAAATGCGAAATCCAGCGCTGTGGCACCTTTGGGCAGCACGCGCATTTCACCTTTGGGCGTGTAAACATAGATTTCTTCTGTAAACAGATCGAGTTTGAAATCCTGAAGAAAATCCAATGTGTCTGTATCCGGATTGTCGAGGATATCTCTGAGATGTTGCAGCCAAGCGTCCAGTTTACTTTCTGTATGGTTGCCTTCTTTATATTTCCAGTGGGCTGCCAGACCTTTTTCCGCGATTTCATTCATTCTGGCCGAGCGGATTTGAACTTCTACCCATTTACCGCCGGGTCCCATCACTGTGGTGTGTAAGGCCTCGTAACCATTTCCCTTAGGTACACTGATCCAGTCCCGGAGGCGCTCCGGACTAGGAGGATATATACTTGTAATAACGGAGTAGACTTTCCAACAATCCTCTTTTTCTCTTTCTAATGGAGAGTTTAGAATGATCCGGATGGCGAATAAATCGTAAACCTCTTCGAAGGAAACCTGTTTTGTGCGCATCTTATTCCAAATGGAATGGATGGCTTTAGGTCGCCCGAAGATATCGAAGGAGAGTCCGTTTTTTTGAAGTTCTTCTTTTACCGGACGAATGAACTCGTTGATATAACGGGTTCTTTCTCTTCTGGTAGCTTGGAGGCCTTTGGCAATTTCAGTATAGACTTCTGGCTGGGTATATTTTAATGCCAGATCTTCCAGCTCGGACTTAATCTCATACAAACCTAATCGATGCGCTAATGGTGCATAGATATAGGTTGTCTCTGAAGATATTTTTAATTGAGTTTCCCGCTTTGTACTTTCCAGGGTACGCATATTATGCAACCTGTCGGCCAGTTTGATCAGGATCACTCTGGGGTCTTCGGCTAGTGTGACTAATATCTTACGGAAGTTCTCTGCTTGGACGGTAGTGTCTGCACGAAGGTCAACCACATTGGAAATCTTCGTGAGTCCGTCGATTATTCTAGAATAATTAGCACCAAATTCTCGGGTAATATCATCTAATGTAAGCTCGGTATCTTCTACCACATCATGGAGCAGGGCGCAAACGACCGAAGTTACACCCAGTCCGATCTCTTCCACCACAATTTGAGCGACCGCCAGGGGATGTAGAATATAGGGTTCTCCCGACTTCCGGCGCATATCACGATGGGCGTCTGCAGCCATCTCAAAGGCTCGACGTAAAACAGCTTTGTCGCCTTTTTTGATCCTCTGTTTCAAGGCACGCAACAATGCCCGATACTCACGGAGTATCAGTTTTTTCTCCTCTTCTTCGTTTAAATTATATGTGGCAAATACTGTTTGCATTCTTAAAGTCCTCTCTTTATAAACTTACGAAATTAAACACTCAACACCAATATTCGTACCTTATTAATTTCAATGCTTGCATCAGACAAACAGAGTTGTAGCATCGTGGGCGATACGCACATATGATAAATCTAGTCCGGCCTTTCTATTTTTTTTAGATGAATCTAAAACTATATTTTTGTCAGACGAAAAATAAAAATTATTATGGTTAATTGGGGATTTATCATGGTCTTTTTGTTTTTGGCACTGCCGGCATCTTCGCAAACGGTGACCGGGAGAGTTTGGGATACGGACGGTCCTGTTCAGGCTGTTTCCGTGCGTATTGTGGGTGCCAACAATGGTGCCATAACCGATGCTCAAGGAAACTTTACCATCAGCGATCTACGCCCCGGTTATTACCAAATTAAGGCAAGTGCCCTCGGATACCTCGATTATACGGACTCAGTTAAACTAATAGCTGATTCGAACACCAAGCTTAATATCAATCTGAAAAAAGATCCCCGAAGTTTAAATGAAGTAGTTGTGACCGGAACCATGAAAGAGATGAGCAAATTGAATAGCCCGATCCCCGTGGAGGTATTTACCCCTGAATTCTTCAGAAAAAATCCTACACCGAGTTTATTTGAAAGCATTGGGATGATCAACGGGGTGCAACCTCAAATCAATTGCAATGTTTGTAACACAGGGGATATTCATATCAATGGAATGGAGGGCCCGTATACAATGGTTTTAATTGATGGAATGCCAATTGTAAGCGGCCTCTCAACGGTTTACGGACTGAGCGGTATTCCTAATAGTATGGTGGAGAGAATTGAAGTAGTAAAAGGCCCTGCAGGCGCTCTTTATGGTTCTGAAGCAATGGGGGGCATTATCAATGTAATCACAAAAGATCCACTTCGGGCTCCGCTATTTAGCGCTGACATGTTTGCAACCGGATGGAAGGAGTTTAACCTTGATGGCACAGCTAAGTTCAGACTGGCCAAAAGTACCGGCTTAGTTGGCGTCAACTATTTTAACTACAATACTCCTATCGATCAAAACAAAGATGGGTTTACAGATGCAACGTTGCAAGATCGTGTTTCGCTATTTCAGAAATGGGCATTTGACCGGAAAGACAAGAAAATAGCGCAGATAGCTGCTAGATATGTTAAAGAAAACCGATGGGGTGGTCAGACCAACTGGAGTCCCCGATGGCGTGGCAGTGACAGTATTTACGGTGAGCATATCATCACTGGTCGTTGGGAGTTGATTGGTCAATATCAATTGCCCCTGCGGGAGAAATTAATGACTCAGTTTTCATGGAACCGCCATAGTCAAGATTCATGGTACGGTACGACCCCTTTTACTGCATTGCAGCAGGTAGCGTTTGCGCAAGCCTATTGGGATAAGAATTTGGGTCAAAATCATGCAGTGTTATTAGGTGCGTCGTTCCGCTATACATTTTACGATGATAACACCCCTGGTACGGCAAATGCGGACAGTATCAATCCGAAAAATCAACCCATGAAATCGCCCTTGCCCGGAATCTTTGTTCAAGACGAATGGCGTCTCAATGAGCGACATGGATTGTTGACCGGCTACCGCTTTGATTATGATCGTCACCATGGTCCCATTCATTCTCCCCGACTGGCGTATAGATGGACATTAAGTCCAAACCATGTTTTGAGGGGAAGTTTTGGAACCGGATTCAGAGTGGTGCATTTGTTTACAGAAGACCATGCGGCACTATCGGGAGCGAGGGAGGTGGTGATAACGGAACAATTAAGACCGGAACGATCCCGAAATTTCAATCTAAACTACAACGGAAAATGCTTTACGGAAACGGGGCTGTTGGGGTGGGATCTGACGGGGTTTTATACCTATTTTGACAATAAGATAATTGTAGATCTGGATACGGATCCGCGGAAAATTATTTACGAGAATTTAAGAGGTGACGCAATTTCTCGGGGCGTGTCGCTGAATTTAGAAGCAAGTTTTAGGAGGCCATTTAGAGTGATGGCAGGTGTGAGTTATATGGATGTGTTTTCGAGAGAATTGGATGTGGACGGGTATTTAAGAGAGACCAGACAACTGCATGCGCCACAATGGTCGGGAAACTTTTTATTGGGTTATAAATTCAACAGAAATATTAGTCTTGATTTTACCGGAATTTGGAATGGCCCCATGCGCCTACCTATTCTGCCGAATGATTTTAGGCCGGAATATTCACCATGGTACTGTATCGCTAATCTACAAATGACGAAAAAGTGGAAAAATGGACTGGAGCTATATGGAGGGGTGAAAAATCTCTTTGATTTTATACCATCCAATCCAATAATGCGCCCCTTTGACCCATTTGACAAAACGGTTGATGATCCGATAGCAAACCCAATGGGATATAAATTCGATCCCGCATATAATTACGCTTCGCTCCAAGGGATTAGAGGATTTGCGGGAATAAGATATCAGTTGAGGAATAAATAAAAAGGCTAGCAGAAATGCTAGCCTTTTTGGTGTTAGTTACCTAAGTATGATTTAAGCAAATTACATCTGCTGGTATTGCGTAGTTTGGTAATTGCTTTGTCTTTGATTTGACGAACCCGCTCTCTGGTAAGAGAAAACTTCTCTCCGATGTCCTCCAGACTCATGGGGTGTTCCACGTTAATGCCAAAGTAAAGTTTTATTACATCGCGTTGTCTTTCTGTTAATGTGCTTAATGAACGTTCAATTTCGCATCTGAGCGAATCATGATGGTCTAAATCTGCATCGGTAGCATCTGCATTAGGATTTTCCAATACATCCAGCAGACTGTTATCTTCGCTATCGACAAACGGAGCATCCACCGATACGTGGCGAGCAGCTACACCCAAAGTGGTTTCCACTTCTTCTGTCCCAATTTCCAGCAATTCAGCAAGCTCCTCTGTGGACGGTTCTCTTTCAAATTCTTGTTCCAACTGAGAATAGGCCTTGCTGATTTTATTTGATAGTCCGACCTTATTCAGCGGTAGTCTTACTATTCTGGATTGTTCAGCAAGAGCCTGCAGGATCGACTGACGAATCCACCAAACAGCATAAGAGATAAACTTAAAACCTCTGGTTTCATCGAAACGTTGTGCAGCTTTGATCAAACCGAGATTCCCCTCATTTATCAAATCACTGAGCGACAAACCTTGGTTCTGATATTGTTTCGCCACAGAGACAACAAACCGGAGATTAGCTTTGGTGAGTTTTTCCAATGCTCTTTGGTCTCCTTCTTTAATACGGATGGCTAGCATCACTTCTTCTTCTGGCGTGATCAAATCCACTTTGCCGATTTCCTGGAGGTATTTTTCCAGTGATTGACTTTCACGATTAGTGATGGATTTCGTGATCTTTAGCTGACGCATGGACATAGACGAAACATTGAGTGAGTTATGTGATGAATGTTCAAAAGCATATCTGAAATGCCGGCAAAATCAAAACGCCGATGCGCAAATCTAAGGGTATGCACAATTCTACCCAAAAAATATTAAGATATTATTAACAGCGGATCGCCAACCTTTTTATTTCAGTCTTTTAGCAATTTGTAAAAAAATGCTGCAAAATTTTGAAAGTTCAATGGTTTTTTTATTATTGCACAGTTGCAAGCGAATTGTTGACTCCCTCCGCGAAGTTTGGGAAACAAAATATTCAGGTATATATTGCACGAAAGAGAGGTAATTAGTTCACGACTAACAAAGTATTAAAAAATTAGTAAATGTCTAAGAAAATAATGTATTCACTGGAGTTTCCGGTTCGCTGCTCGCCAACGATACTCTACGAGTTTCTATCTACACCTGTTGGCTTGCAGGAGTGGTTTGCAGACAAGGTTGATCAGCGCGACCAAATGTTCAGTTTTACCTGGAACGGTGCTACAGACGTTGCAGAACAAATTGAGGCATTTGAGAACGAATATGTGCGATACAGGTGGGAGTATTATGATGAAGATGAATTCTTCGAATTTAGAATAGAACAAAGTCCTGTTACCAACGAAACCATCCTGAGAATCACCGATTTTGCAGATAAGTTTGATCAGAAAGATCAAGAGCGTCTCTGGAATTCTCAAGTCAATAACCTCAAACATCGCATTGGCAGCTAGGCCTTATATTGGTTAGCCTTGCATAACAACGATTGAATTAGTGCAAATGAGACCTGTATTTTTTACGGGTCTTTTTTGCATCATTCCTTATCCATTTATCGCGCAACCCTTCTGATTGCGTATGTTTGTAGTCTGTAAATAATCGTTTCTATTGGTTAAAAAGCTCGACATACTTGTTATCCGTAGCTTCATCGGACCGTTTATCATAACGTTCTTTGTTACCCTATTTGTGTTGGTGATGCAATTTTTCTGGGTTTACATGGACGAGTTGATAGGCAAGGGATTAGGTATTTGGATGATTATACAGATGCTGGTCCTGATGTCTGCTACTTTAGTGCCTCTGGCGCTGCCACTCGGTATCTTGCTGGCATCCATCATGACTTTCGGGAATATGGGAGAAAACTCCGAGTTGGTAGCTATTAAATCAGCAGGGATTTCTCTAAATCGTTTTATGCGTCCGCTATTGGTTTTTATCATTTTTATTAGCGGACTGGCTTTCTTGTTTAATAATCATGTGATTCCTATAGCCAATCTTAAAGCCCTTTCCTTACTCTATGATCTGCGCAACTCTACTCCTACACTGAATATTCGGGCAGGTCAATTTAATAATGATATACAAGGTTTCTCTATTCGGATTGGTGAGAAGGATAAAGATGGAAGGACGATTCGAGACGTGATCATATATGATAAGACTCAAGGGTTTAGCAATACTAAGTTGATCCTGGCCAAAGAAGGAGTAATGTTTCCCACTCCGGATAAGAGAAATCTGATATTTCGGCTTTATGATGGATGGCGATATGAAGAGGGGGCGCGACAAGAAAACAATAAGGGGAGTTATTCGCAAACCAGAATGCATTTTGGACAGTGGGATAAAGTGTTTGATTTATCCTCATTCGGGGTAAATCGCACCAACGAAGATCTGTTTAAAGGTGCCTATCAGATGATGAATGTGTCTCAGCTTCATCAAACCATTGATAGTATGGAAATGCAGCGGGACAGAGCTGTCGAGAACGTTAACAGTTTCCTTTCTCCGTATATTTCCCTTATTTCTCAGGGAGATGAGGGTAAGGATGTTCGGGCTAAAATGGCTGAATATCGGGATGTCACCCCGCTATATGACTCAAATTTTTTAGAACGAGTGAGAGATGATAAGAAGGCCAGAGTAATCGATATGACAGCCGGCAACTGTCGAAATATGAAGGACTTAATCCGGATCGCGGCCAATGATCAGAAAATTCGGACAGAGAATTTGTATAAATATAAAATCGAGTGGCATAGGAAGTTCACTCTTTCCTTCGCATGCGTTCTGTTGTTCTTGGTAGGTGCTCCCCTAGGCGCAATTATTAGAAAGGGTGGGATGGGGATGCCGATGGTCATCGCGATCATTTTCTTTTTAGTCTGGTACATAATCTCGATTACAGGAGAGAAACTCTCGAAATCCGGAGCTTTGCCTGCATGGGAGGGTATGTGGATATCTACCGTAATGCTGATGCCTATCGCTCTTTTATTGGTCAACCAAGCGAGGAACGATTCCAGAATTTTCAGTAGAGAGTGGTATCTCCGCCTATGGCGTAGATTAACAAGTTTGTTTATATTTATAAAAAAATAAAAATTGAGCCAACAGCCCTTTACTTCAGTGAACCCTTATTTTTTTGTGCCTTTCATTCTCTGGCTCATAGTAGGTGGTGTCTGTCTTTCGGTATGGAGCCACGAGGAACTCTTTATTGCTATTAATTCCCGCAATTCACCTTGGTTGGATAATTTGATGTTTCAGATTACTCATATCGGCGAAGGTGTTGTGATTGGGATTGTGCTGCTCGCCCTAATGCTGAAGAGAAGTTTTCGCAATTGGTGGTATTTTCTCACGGCATTGCTATGCAGTACAATTCCCGCTCTGGTTACTCAATTCTTGAAAAGATCTTTTGGCAAGCCCCGACCGCTTTCGTTTTTTTCTGATGCAGGATGGATTCATAATGATTCTGATTGGACTAAATTTTACCATAATAGTTTCCCTTCCGGTCATACTACCGGTACATTTAGCATGTTTTGTTTGTTAGCATGTTTACTCCCCAAGAGGTATCAGCCCTTTGGATTATTGTTTCTGATTTTAGCAGTTCTAAATGGAATTTCCCGAGTTTATGTTGCTGCTCATTTTTTTGAGGATATATATGTCGGAAGTATCGTAGGCACCGGTGTGGCTTTATTGTTATTCAGTGTCATGAAACATTATCTGTCGGCTTTCTTTAAAACCAACGACTCTGTTAATACAACCGGTAGCTTATGATGGCTCATTTGTTGATACGTTATATTATTATAATTCTAGGAGGAGCGTTACTTTTTATACCCTTCCTGGGACAGGTCCATCTTTTTGATTGGGACGAAATCAATTTTGCGGAATGTGCCCGCGAAATGATAGCGAGTGGGGACTATTTGCGTACGCAAATAAACTTTCAGCCTTTTTGGGAAAAGCCACCTTTATTTATATGGTTACAGGCGGCATCAATGAAGATGTTTGGGGTGGGTGAATTTGCTGCTCGTTTCCCCAATGCACTCGGTGGAATTGTTACTTTGTGTGCTTTATATCATGTTGGCAGGAAAGTAATTCATGAGCAATTTGCCGAATGGTGGACCTTATTATACGCTGCTACCTGGCTGCCTCATTTCTATTTCAAATCAGGGATTATAGACCCATGGTTTAACCTATTTATATTTCTCGCGTTTTATCAGGGTTACCTGGTGAAATTTAGTACCCGGAAGATGCTGCACGCTTGGCTTTCGGGGGCGTTTTTGGGTCTGGCAGTGATGACAAAGGGGCCGGTGGCCATTTTAGTAGCTATGCTGTCTATGGCGGTTTATATCATCATCAACAGAGGATTATGGGGCTATCGGTTGAAGGATCTGGGGGGAATCGTTGCAGGAACACTCTCAGTAGGGCTGGCTTGGTTGCTTTTGATTCTCGTTTCGTATGGCTGGGAGTATTTTCAGTGGTTTTTCTCCGAATTCATTATCTATCAGATCCGGTTGTTCAGAACTGAAGATGCAGGACATGGAGGGCCGTTTTTCTATCATTTTATCATTCTGCTGGTAGGTTGTTTCCCGGCATCAGTTTTTCTATTCCAAAAAAGTCGGCGTCAGATTACTGATGTGGAGTCCGTCAGGGATTTCAAAAGATGGATGTGGATCCTGTTTTGGGTAGTTCTGATATTATTCTCCATCGTTAAGACTAAAATTGTTCATTATTCTTCACTTTGTTATTTTCCATTGACTTTTCTGGCTGCGGTTCAAATATCCAGATTAGCGGAAGGACGTAGCAGAATCCGCTCCTGGGTGCGGCGTATTTTATTGACTATTGGCGTGCTGCTGGGATTGGCGATTACATTGTTACCGCTTGCTGGTGTCAATAAGCAGAAATTGATCCCCTTTATCAAAGATCCGTTCGCGGTAGCTAATCTAGAGGCGAATGTGTCATGGTCACTGGGTGAAATGACCATAGGAGTTTTGTACATAGCGGGCATTATTATCACTGCAATTTTTATGAAACGGAGGTTTCGCAAGGCGATGTTGGCATTATGTGCGATTCAGATATTGATGATTCAGATTGCCGTGCTACATTTCACACCCAAGATCGAAGCTTATTCTCAGCGGGCAGCGATAGAATTCTTTGAATCCCTAAAAGGTAAGGATGTCTATGTGCATGTACTGGGGTACAAGAGCTATGCCCACTATTTTTATGCAGAAGTAAAGCCGGCAAGCAATAGCCGTTATTACAACCAGGATGGTTCAGTAAATGAACAGTGGTTGTTGAACGGTGATATTGATAAACCGGTTTATTTCAGTTGTAAACAGACTTCAGCTGCAAGCTATTTAACCAGGAATCCGCAACTTCAGGAGATCGGCAGAAAAAATGGATTTGTATTTTTTAGGCGTACAAATGAACTCGCTGAAAATGAAGAAAATCCCGGGGGCTGATTAGCTCCATTTCATTCTGCCGGCAAGCCAGCTTTCAGATACAGGTGCCAGCCATTTGCTTTTTAAATCCTGTAGGGTCACTATCGAATTGTCAAATAGGAGTGTATTGGGTTTAATAAACCCCCTGTCGATGGCGTACTGAATTTGGTTGAAAGGCAGCATTTGCGGTTTGCCTTCAATTAAAAATGTGATCGTCATCCGATCAAATAGCTGCACATTATACTGCCTTTCCAGACTCTTGATTACTCGAACAGAGCTATCTGTACTGCAACCGCTTACCTTGATATCCTGCTCATCGGCTATCAGAATGATAAACTGGTTAAAGAACAGGCCGCCCCATCCTTTTACTGGGTCACCATGCGATAACCACTGACTATAAAAATGCAGAAGTTGTTCTTCAATTTCTCTTTCCTCCTTTTTATTGAAAGGGCGGTTACTCTGGTAAATCCATACCCGGGCTTCATCCGAGAAGTCTTCCGGCACTCTTGTTTTCCAGTCTTCGATTATCATGACGCAAAGTTAAGGTTTGTATCAGTATATCAGGATAAAGCAGTGTTAAACACATAATCCTCGGCTGTATCCTTTAACTTTGGATAAAACGATAAATTATGAAAAGAAATGCTACGGCCGTTTGGAACGGCTCCGGTAAGGAAGGTAAAGGTCAGTTATCCACTCAATCAACGGTGTTGGATAATACTCAATATTCTTTTTCCAGTCGATTTGAACAAGGTGTCGGGACTAATCCTGAAGAATTGATGGCTGCGGCGCACGCAGGCTGTTTTACTATGAAGCTAGCCTTTGTATTGGGAGAAGCAGGCTATACGCCGGAGACTATTACCACTACTTGCGCGATTTCCTTGAAGGATGGTGTTATTTCGACCAGCGACCTTTCAGTATCCGCAAAAGTGCCAGGTATCTCCGCCGATGAATTCCAGAAATGTGCTCAGGATGCGAAGGGAAATTGTCCGGTTTCCAAAGCATATAATATGGAAATTACATTACAGGCTACATTGCAGTAAATCTGTGCACGGGAAATTAGTTTCTTAACTTTCTGGAGTACTGAATCATTTTTAGGGCAGTAATCGCAGCTTCTTGTCCTTTGTGGCCGTGTTCGCCACCGAGCCTTTCCCAAGCTTGTGCCTCGGAGTCTAGCGTTAATACGCCGAAGATAACAGGAATGGGGAGGGTAGTGTTTAACATCGTGATACCCTGTGTTACGGCCTGGCAGACATAGTCGAAATGGGGCGTGCCTCCTCTGATGACTGCACCAAAGGCTATGATTGCCTCCGGCGCATCAGCATTGTGTTGGCTGGCTTTATGTAATTGATTACAAGCAAATGGCAGTTCGAAACTGCCCGGTACAGCCAATTGGTGTGTTATATGAACATTTAGGCGTTCGCAGACTTGTAAGCAGCCTTTGATTTGCTCGTTTACAATAGCTTCATTCCATTCAGTATAAACGATTGCAACCCGCATCGGGTTTGTGGTATCTATTGAATCGGTGTTTAAAAGGGAATGACTTTCGTGTGCTTTGGCCATGTCTTCATTAAATGCAACAGGTGCTCTCTACAGATCAATAAATCGAGTAAAGAGCACCTGTAATAGTTTAAAATTGCTTATTCTATACTTCCCAGTCTGGCCAGATATTTATCAATATCACGAGCTTGCATACTGGAAGGGTATTCATCACGGATTCTGCTAAATGCTTTCTTAGCGTCTTCAGGTTTATTATTCATTTCGCAAGCGATACCCAGGCGAAACAAATAAACCGGGGTAAGCAAGATATCTCCTTTGCCTGCAGCAGCTTTTTTGTAAGCATCAACACCTTTGTCGATTTTACCTTCTTCCATGTAGGCATCTCCCAGAGAACCATAGGCAAGTTTTTCAATCAAAGTGCCTTTGCCATTGAATTTCTCAAGATGCTTGATAGCATTTGAATAGTCACCCATTTTCAGGTAGCACATGCCTGCATAGAATTGAGACAAATTTCCTGCGCTGGTGCTTCCGTAAGTACGAACGATTTTTAAGAATCCGGCGTGTTGACCGTCGCCGTTCAGTGCTTTGTCGACCGAATCAATATCAAAGTACCGCTGTGCTTGGTAAAGCGCATTGTTTGCTTTGGTTTCGCGGGGCTCCTGATAAAGCTTTAAATAACCGACATAGCCCACAACTGCAACTAGTACAACTGTGAGAATTGTATTGATTCGTTTTTTGTTCTTTTCATATTTCACCTGGAGATTCTCCAGTGGTTCCTTGCCGCTTTCAATTGTTGTCGTCGCTGTGCCTGGGGTATTACGGGCTCTTTTTGCCATATCCTAATGAGTGGATGTTTGTGTTTGTATTAAGAATAATCAGTTGAATTCCGGAGTGTGAAAATATGAATTTGTTTCTAAACTACTAGTCTTTAATATATGGATAATCATCTTCGACATAAATATCCTTATAGACCTCGCTATCGTCCGGCCAGGGACTTTCTTCTGCGAAGCGTACACTTTCCTCAACCTGTGCACGAACCTTCTCATTGATCGCCTCAATCTCCTCTTCCGTAGCCCAATTTTGCTCTACAATGGTGTTCAGCACTTGATTGATCGGATCTTTCTCCTTATAATCTTCTAATTCTTCTTTTGTTCTGTATTTCGCAGGATCACTCATGGAGTGACCTTTATAGCGGTATGTTTTAATTTCGAGGAAAGTCGGACCACCACCTTCACGAGCACGACGAACTGCACGTTCAACAGCCTTGTGAACGTCTTCGCAACGCATGCCATCTACTGAATCTCCTGGCATATCATAAGCATCCGCCAAACGGTAAATGTCCAATACCTTTGAAGTGCGTGAAAGAGAGGTACCCATCGCATAATGATTATTTTCACAAATAAACACTATGGGCAACTGCCATAAAACAGCCATGTTGAATGTTTCATGTAAGATACCTTGTCTTGCAGCACCATCTCCGAAATAACAAAGTGTTACCCTGTCTGTCCCTTGATACTGCTCTGCAAAAGCGATACCTGCACCTACACCGATTTGACCACCCACAATACCATGTCCGCCAAAGAATCTTTTTTCTTTTGAGAAAAAGTGCATAGAGCCACCTTTTCCTTTAGAGCAACCGGTAGCCTTGCCGTAAAGTTCCGCCATACATTCGTTGGCGGACATACCTTTCGCGATAGCTAAACCATGGTCTCGATAAGCTGTGATGATGTTATCGTCTTCACGAATTGCTGACATTGTACCGGCAGCCACAGCTTCTTGTCCTATGTAAAGATGACAAAAGCCGCGAATTTTCTGCATGCCGTACAACTGACCCGCTTTCTCTTCGAAGCGACGTAACAACAGCATCAGCTCATACCAGTACAAATAGGTTTCTTTACCAAACGGAGTCTGCACGATTTTTCTAAATTTGTGCGAAAATAATAAAAGTTTCGCATCTACCACAGTAACTTGACTATCATCCGTAAAATATCGCTGTTACAATACAGGAATTACGATAATTCTTCATTTGAATTTCCGGATAAATTAACATGCATCACAGGGAGAAATGGGAGTGGTAAAACAAATCTGCTCGATGCGGTCTATTTTTTGTGTTATACTAAGAGCTATTTCACTGGCCATCAACAGTTAGTAGCACAAAAAGGTACCAATGGTTTTCGGATCGAAGGCCATTTTGTTCGTCAGGGTAATCCTGAAATTATCTGTTGTAAATGGAAGCAGGGAAAGAAGGAGGTAATGGCGAATAATGTCTTATATGAAAGAATATCTGATCATATCGGACATTATTCCGCGGTGATGATTGCACCTGATGATTTGGAGCTAATTAACGAGGGGAGTGAATTGCGAAGAAAATGGATAGATGGGATTTTAAGTCAGCTAGATCGTGCATATCTCGAATCTTTGATGCAGTATCAGGGTGTATTGCAGCAACGGAATGCATGGTTGAAGCAGCAGTATATGAGCCCGGATACGGATAGTTTCACCATCGATTTTTACAACGAACAACTGTCAAAAACCGGTAGTTATATCCATAAAAGGCGCTCTTTATTCCTTCAGGAGTTTTTACCTTTTCTACATGATTTTTATAGCAGATTATGCAACGGAGCAGAGGTAGTGACTATCCAATATGAATCGGATCTGAACAAGCAGGATTTGAAATCTTTATTGAAGACTGGATTGCGCGCTGATATTCAGTTTCAACGCACACTTCACGGCATTCATAAAGACGATCTCGTTTTTATGCTTGATGGGGTTTTGGCAAAGCGTTTCGGTTCGCAAGGACAGAAGAAGAGTTTTTTATTTGCTTTAAAACTGGCTCAATATGCCTATCTTACTAAAGTCAGCGGATCGCAACCTGTTTTGTTGTTGGATGATATATTCGAGAAATTAGACCAACACCGAATGAAATCTTTATTGCAGATAATTCAAAGTCCGGAGTTCGGGCAGGTATTACTTACAGATACGCATGCAGATAGGGTAAAGGATGCTTTTGGAGCCGAGGCATCGCCCGGTTTTATTTACCTTTGAGTTGCTTTATAATTCGAAAGATGCAAAGACCAATTTTGTTGCTACACGGGGCTATGGGGGCTTCAGACCAGCTGTTTGAGATGAAACGCTTATTAAGTGCTAACCATGAGGTCCATTTATTTGACTTCCCCGGACATGGTGGGAAGTCATTACCTGCGGCACCATTTTCTATCCCCTCGTTTGCAGCTTCTTTGTTGGATATGATGAAGCAGCAGGAATTGCAGGAAGTGAACATTTTTGGCTACAGTATGGGTGGTTACGTGGCTATGTACCTTGCTAAGTATCATCCGACTGTCGTAAATAGAATAGTAACTCTTGGAACCAAGTTTCATTGGGACGCAGAGATAGCGGAGAGAGAAGTTAAAATGTTGGATCCGGAAACGATTGAACGGAAACTGCCTGCCTACGCCCAAATTTTGCACCAAAGACATCATCCGATAGATTGGAGAGAAGTATTGGATAGAACTGCCAAAATGATGATGGAATTGGGCAGGAATAATGTACTAAAATTGAACGATTACCAAACAATAGATAAGAAAGTGTTATTCCTTCTGGGAGATCGTGATAAGATGGTTACTGTGGATGAAACGGTGGATGTTTACAAGGCAACCCCAAATGCGAAACTAGGTATTCTTCCCGGTATGCCGCATCCTATTGAAAAGGCTGATAATCAAATGCTGGAGATTTTTATAAACCGCTTTTTAGAAGAAGGTGAATCGTAAGCTATTGCCTACGATTCACCGCACTGTTTATTTTCCAAGAATATAAGCAAAGATCAGAGGGGCAACAATAGTTGCGTCGCTTTCAACGATAAACTTCGGAGTGTTGACATCCAGTTTTCCCCATGTGATTTTTTCGTTCGGCACAGCCCCGCTATAAGAACCGTATGAAGTGGTGCTGTCGCTGATCTGACAAAAATAGCTCCAGAACGGAACGTCATGCCATTCCAGATCCTGGTACATCATCGGCACTACACAGATAGGGAAGTCACCAGCGATTCCACCACCGATTTGGAAGAACCCTACTCCTTTCCCGCCGGAGTTTGCACGGTACCAATCACTCAGCCAGATCATATATTCAATACCGCTCTTCATTGTAGAGGCTTTCAGTTCGCCTTTGATACAATAAGATGCAAAAATGTTACCCATTGTACTGTCTTCCCATCCCGGAACGATAATAGGGATGTTTTTTTCCGCAGCAGCCAACATCCAACTGTGTTCTACCGGAATCTCGTAGTGTTCTTTCAGCGCCCCGCTCAACAGCAATTGATACATGAATTCATGTGGAAAATATCTTTCACCTTTGCTATCTGCATCTTTCCATAATTTGAAGATGTGTTGTTGAATTCTGCGAAACGCCTCTTCTTCCGGAATGCAGGTATCGGTCACGCGATTGTATTTATTTTCTAGCAGCTCCCATTCGTCTTGCGGACTCAAATCACGGTAATTGGGGACTCTTTTATAATGAGAGTGTGCTACCAGGTTCATGATATCTTCTTCAAGATTTGCACCGGTACAGGAGATTATATGCACTTTGTCTTCGCGAATCATTTCAGCCAATGAAATGCCGAGTTCGGCAGTGCTCATAGCGCCGGCTAGAGTGATCATCATTTTGCCGTTTTCCAGCAGATGCGCTTCATAACCTTTTGCTGCGTCTACAAGTGCCGCTGCATTGAAATGTCGATAGTGATGTTCGATGAACTGAGAAATAGGCCCCTTGTTCATAAGGATATAATTTATGAAGTTAGTGATTGGTATATAAAACACGAATGTGCTTAATGTAAGTTACATCAAACACATTCGTACTGTTTTTGGAATATTTAAAACTATTCTGCTGAGCTTTCAGCAACCTGTTGCTTAGCCCATTCAGTTGTAATTGACTTTGGGCGCTCGATTGGGAATCCCAGTGCGCGATCCCAGCAAAGGCTGGCTAGAACACCTAATGCGCGGCTCACACCGAAGAGTACGGTATAGAAATCTTCTTCTACCATTCCGTAATGCTTCAACAGTGCACCAGAGTGGGCATCCACATTTGGCCAGGGGTTTTTAATCTTACCTGTAGCTTCCAGAATAGCCGGTGCAACATTGTAAACTTTCCATACTGTTTGTACGACAGGATCGTCCGGACAATGTTTCTTAGCAAATTCCATTTGTGCAGTAAAGCGAGGGTCGGTTTGACGCAATACAGCATGGCCATAACCAGGAACTACCTTACCATCTTTCAGAGTCTGTTTGATATATTCACTGATTTGCTCTTCCGAGGGGAGTAAAGTTCCGAGGTTTTGCTGTAATTCTTCGATCCAGCGAATCACCTCCTGATTAGCCAGTCCGTGCAACGGTCCTGCCAATCCGGTCATACCCGCGCAAAAAGACAGATAAGGATCGCTTAATGCAGAGCCAACTAAATGGGTGGCATGAGCTGAAACATTACCACCTTCATGGTCTGCATGGATGGTAAGATAGAGACGCATCAATTCTTGGAAACCGGGATCATTATAACCCATCATATGAGCGAAATTGGCACTCCAGTCAAGCATGCCATCCGGTTCAATATGTTCGCCGTTTTTGTATTTTCTTCTATAGATATAAGCTGCAATTCTAGGCAATCTGGCGATCAGCGTCATGGAGTCCTCATAAACATAAGACCAATGATCTTTCTTGCTGATACCTTCGCGATAAGCTTTTGCGAATTTTGATTCAGTTTGCAGAGCCAAAATAGCAACTGAAAACTGAGTCATCGGATGGGTTGATTTTGGCAGTGCATCAATCACGGAGAAAACGTGATTGGGAACGTGCGAACGTCTTGCCCAAACATCTGAAATGTGTTCAACATCCTCTTGAGAAGGCAATTCTCCAGTCAACATCAAATAAAATAAACCTTCCGGCAACGGCTCGTTACCACCAGGTGCCTTAGGTAATTTATTGCGTAACTCCGGGATAGAAAAACCACGGAAACGGATACCTTCATTAGGATCGAGCAAAGAAGTTTCGGTAACTAATCCGATAACTCCACGCATACCTTGATAAACCTGACCTAATGTTACCTCACCTATTTTCTTGCTCCCGTGTGCAGCAAGTAGATCTTTGATTTCCTGAGAATTTTTATTGGCAATTTCCCTGAACCGGTCTTTTACGTAGCCCATATGAAGTTTTGCGTTATAACGAGGGGGTAAAATTTGTGAAAAAAATGAAATTGACCCCAAAGGTAACTAAATCCATTGTTTATGTAAAATACGAGTTAGTTTATTTAATTATAGAGAACGTCTATTCGGGCGCCTTTACCAACCTATTATAGAATTGTAATACGTTTTTAAAAGAAATTTATTGTATAAAATGAATTAATAATCCTTATGGGTCGGTAAAATTTTGGTAATTTGACAGATTTTTTATTGGATTTTTAGTGTTCGGGATCTAATGTTTCATTTTGCTACTTTTGCAGTCCCCATAAACTAAGTAAAACTGCTAAACTATTATGTTCGATAATTTAAGTGAACGGCTCGAGTCAGCGTTTAAACAGCTAAAAGGTCAAGGTCGGATTACCGAAATTAACATCGCTTCGACAATCAAAGATATTCGACGTGCCCTGGTGGATGCGGACGTTAACTATAAAATCGCAAAGGAGTTTACAGATCGCGTTAAAGAGAAGGCTTTGGGAGAGGCTGTACTGACTGCCGTATCTCCAGGCCAGATGATGGTCAAAATCGTAAAAGATGAGTTAGCCTCATTAATGGGCGGAGTAGAAGCTGAATTAAATATCAGTGCTAAGCCCACAATTATTCTGATCGCGGGTTTGCAGGGTAGTGGTAAAACTACTTTTTCCGGAAAGTTGGCTAATTATCTGAAAACTAAAAAGGGTCGCAACCCCTTGCTGGTGGCGGCCGACGTATATCGGCCGGCGGCGGTTGATCAGCTGCAGGTATTAGGTGGGCAGGTTAACGTGCCGGTTTATACCGAACCAGAAAGCAAAGATCCGGTTCAAATCGCTAAAAATGCCGTTGCCCAAGCCAAACAAAATGGTAACGGTGTGGTTATTATCGATACGGCGGGCCGACTGGCGGTCGATGAGGAGATGATGACTGAGGTGGCAAATATTAAAGCCGCGGTGGAACCCCATGAAATCTTGTTTGTGGTGGATTCTATGACCGGTCAGGACGCCGTTAATACCGCCCGGACATTTAATGAACGCCTCGATTTTACCGGAGTGGTGCTGACCAAATTAGATGGTGATACCCGCGGTGGTGCAGCATTAACTATTCGATATACCGTTGACAAGCCCGTAAAGTTTGTCAGTATGGGCGAAAAGCTGGATACGCTGGATGTGTTTTATCCTGAGAGAATGGCGCAGCGCATTCTGGGGATGGGTGATATTACCACCCTGGTAGAGCGCGCGCAAGCTCAGTTTGACGAGGCTCAGGCTAAAAAACTAGAGAAAAAAATTCGTCAGAATAAATTCGATTTTGAGGATTTTAAAGAGCAATTACAGCAGATCAAGAAGATGGGTAATATCAAAGATCTGCTTGCCATGATACCCGGAGTTGGTAAAGCAATCAAGGATATAGACATCAGCGACGATGCATTTAAAGGTATCGAAGCAATGATCAATTCAATGACCCCATACGAGCGTAGTAATCCCGATATTCTGGATGCAAATCGCAGAAAGCGAATCGCAAATGGTGCAGGTAAGGATATTGCAGAGGTGAACGCATTCCTAAAGCAATTTGAGCAAATGAGACAAATGATGGGGCAAATGGGTAAAATGAAAGGTATGATGCCGGGTATGGGTATGCCTTTCCCAAAACGATAGCGAACTCATCTTGTCGTTAAGAGATATAAAATTCAGCTGTTTAGATATTTGAATGTTTTTGTTGGAATGGTCTTTAATTGCCTGTTTTGATAAACGCATTATCGTATGAGTATCAGGACAACATGGATGACTATCATAGCTTTGAGCAGCTTGATCGCTATTGAATCCAAAGCGCAGACAGAAAAAGACAATCTGATGGTGGGTAGTAGTATTACCAATTTGCAGGCTACCTTCCAGTCAGGGACTAGTACGGTCTCTCTTACGATTAATCCGAAGGTAGGTTACTTTATCGAGGATGATTTTGTATTGGGGGCAGGGTTGAGTTTGGGCTTAATGGGAGCGGCAGGGGTCACCACGTTTAATTATGGGATTCTTCCTTTCGCCAGATACTATTTCCCAAAGAAAGATGTGGAAGCCGGAAGAATGCGGTTCTTCGGTGAGGTGGATTTGGGAATCAGCGGGGTAAATGTATTTACAACGGGAAATAATACTAGTACCAATGGTTTGTCATTTAGCGTAGGTCCCGGCATGGCTTATTTTATAACTCCCAGCGTGGGAATGGAGACATTACTGAAACTGCGTGGGATAACTGGATTTGGAAATAGCACCTTTGCACTACAACCTGAATTAAACCTCGGTTTCCAGATTTACCTTCCTACGGCAAGGGCGAGGGCTATCCATCAGGAATAACGGGCAATTGGAGACTAAGTTCATACGAACATTGCTTTAATTTGAATAGCTGCAGTCGTCTGAATGACAATACTCAATTTCGGAAAACATAACTCAAAATTCTGATTACATTTGCAGCTATGCTGGAGAAATTTCTCGATCATCTGGGACGATTTACGCTCATGTTAAAAGGGATGATAAAACGCCCTGAAAACGCAAGAGTGTATTGGATAGAGTTTGTGGAGCAATGCAACGACATTGGGATCCGCTCTCTGCCTATTGTACTGATCATCTCAATTTTTCTTGGAATGGTGTTAACGGTGCAAACCGCTTACCAGTTGGTAAGTCCGTTAGTGCCCAAACATGTAGTTGCCCAAATTGTACGGGATTCGGCTATTTTAGAACTTTCACCGACAGTTATTAGTGTTGTTTTAGCCGGTGTGGTCGGTTCGAAAATCGCATCAGAGTTGGGGAATATGCGCGTAAGTGAGCAAATTGATGCTTTGGAGATAATGGGCATCAATACCAAAACTTATCTGGTGTTGCCTAAAATTATCGCAGCACTGATAATGATACCCTGTTTGATTATTCTATCCATAGCAGTTACCATTTGGGGTGGATATATGGCAGGCATGTTTTCCGAGATTCTCACGAAGGAACAGTTTGAACAAGGGTTGACCCAAGGTTTCCTTCCGTATAATTTGTTTTTTGCAATTACTAAAGCCTTCACTTTTGCCTTTATTATTTCCAGCATTCCTGCTTACTATGGTTACCATGTAAGAGGAGGAGCACTAGAAATCGGTCGGGCATCTACGACCTCGGTGGTAGTAAGTTGCATTCTTATTTTGCTGGCTGATTACGTTTTGACCATCCTGATGCTCTAGTGGGAATTATTGATTCTCTTCATTCAGGATTCTGACTGTCGTAATGCCGGGACCTCCGGGTATGATTGCTATTTCATTAATGATCGAAAACATTTTAATTAAAATCTCCTCTTTGATGGCGGCCAGATTTCCATTCTGTATGGGATTAGGCAGGTGGTAAGTGATCATTAATCTCAAGCCGTTTTCTTCGAAAGCTTCTACTGCAATCTCTGCATTATTTATAGTTTTCGGGTGTGCTTTGAGATATTTACTTAATTGATCAAGTAGATTCTGGAGTTGGATTTCTGAAAGTCCGTATTTTATATTTAGCGGTATTCTGATTCGGTGAGATTTTCGGACAGTTAGATTTTCGAGGTTTTCATCAATCAGTTTTTTGTTTGGGACGACCAGGATAGTGCCGTCGGGCGTACGCAAACGAGTACTTCTGAATCCTATTTTTACCACTACTCCTTCTAGCGTACCCAGTTTGATATTATCGCCCGAATGAAAGGGTTTGTCGGCCAAAATAGTAAATGCCGCAAAAAGGTTTTCTACGGTTTCTTTTCCTGCCAATGCGATAGCGATACCACCAATACCCAGACCGGTGATCAAGGCGGGCACGTTGACATGAAATACGGTACCGAGTATAAAGAAAACACTGGTTACCCATATCAAAATTTTGAACACGTCCCGAACGAGGGGTAATATTCTTGTCTTATCCGGGTCTTTTTCGTCTACTGCTCTGATATAGCGACGTTGGAAGAAAAAGTCGATCGCGCTAGAAACCAATTGTGCAGCAAACAAAATCACACAAAAAAGGAAAATATGATCTATCAGTTCAATTAGTCGAATGGAAAAGTTCTTCCGATGAATTAGCGTGATATTGAATGGCTGTTCTAATTGATGAATGGCTGCATATATCAACACACATTGCAACAATTTTTGCAAAGGGCTGTTGGTCATTCTTTTCAGCTCCGGACGTTCTGAATTATCAGGAAACCATTTTCTGAAAGAATAAACTGTAAGTCGGAATATCCCGTTGACGATCGGCTTTATAAGAAGGAGCGCTGCGGTTATTAATATGGCGAATCGAATCAGATCAGCTACAGTATTGCCAGCGATTTCCTGTTGCAGGAATTTTAATGAAGTATTCAGTATGATGGGCATCATATGTCTGATTATGGGTTAAAGATAATCAGAGTAAGGAGTACAAATTTCCTGCCTGAGAAAAATAATTTGAATGGATTTGTGGGGAGCGTAGGAAGACGAACTCCGCAATTTATATTTGCGGAGTTCTTAAAATAGGAAATTTATACCGCTACATTGAATTCTCTGAGCGCGTCGTTAAGGCTGGTTTTCAAGTCTGTCGAAGCTTTTCTCTGACCGATAATTAAAGCGCAGCTTACCTGGTAAGATCCGGCGGGAAATTCTTTCGAATAAGTACCCGGGATAACAACAGAGCGCGCTGGAACACGTCCTTGATAGGTAACCGGTTCCGGTCCGCTTACATCGATGATCTTGGTGGATTGAGTAAGTACCACATTGGCTCCAAGGACGGCTTCTTTTTCAACGATTACACCTTCTACCACGATACATCTTGATCCAATAAAGCAGCCGTCTTCAATAATTACCGGACTTGCTTGCAATGGTTCAAGAACGCCCCCGATACCGACGCCCCCGCTCAGATGGACACCTTTCCCGATTTGTGCGCATGAACCAACAGTAGCCCAAGTATCAACCATGGTACCTTCGTCTACAAAGGCGCCAATATTTACATATGAAGGCATGAGTACCACATTTCTTCCGATATGGGCACCGTAACGTGCTACTGCGTGCGGTACAGCTCTGACTCCCATTGCTTCGTAACCCTTTTTCAGCAGCATTTTGTCATAGAACTCAAAAGGTTCTACATTCCATGTTTGCATTGGTTGTACTGCGAAATAGAGAAGAATTGCTTGTTTTACCCATTCCTGCACTACCCAGCCGTTATCGGTAGGAGTAGCTACTCTCAGGCGACCTTTATCGACTTCTTCCAAAACTGCATGGACGGCATCTCTATAGGTCTCTTGTTGTAACAGTGCGCGATCCTGGTACGCAGCTTCTATCAATTCTTTCCAATGTGCTTGCATGATGGTCTACTTTGTTTTGCCGCGAAATTAAGAAAGACAAAAGGGAATTCTCGTTTTTCAAGATTTTTGAAATTTTTCAAAAAAAATCGAACCGGTGTTTGGAAAAATGAAAACGGCTTGTATCTTTGCAGTCCCTTACAGCAACGGGGTAGTTCTTAAAGGAAGCATAGCTCAGTTGGTTCAGAGCATCTGCCTTACAAGCAGAGGGTCCGCGGTTCGAATCCGTGTGCTTCCACAGTCATTAAATAGCTTCGCAAACGCGAGGCTATTTTCATTTTAGGCAATATTTATTTCCTATTTTGAATGGAATTGAGATGTTTGGGTTTTGCTACCTGTTTCAGAATTTCACTTATCAATTAAAAGGAAGTTTTCGGAATCAATTTCCTGTCAGTAGTTAATTCCTAATATGGATGTGAAGCAGCTGCACGGATAAAATTTTCTTTGTTAGCTCCCCACTAATTACGACCACGAGGCTGATGGGTAATGGCGCTCCCACATAAACTTACTAAGTTTTAAATTTAAATAGTTACTGTGTTGTCAGTTTCCGTATCTGGTATTATCCAGCCTGGTGATATATCGACTGACTTATTGTGTTCTCCTCTGTATTGGAGAATATGGTGACTTTATAGACGGATATTGACTATATAATCAAATATCGTCATACCACAGGCCGGACACTTCCCATTGTAATAGGTCGTTGGTCGCTATTGCGGGATTTCGGTTGTAAATATTGAAATCTAAAATACTCTGCAAAGGTCCGCGCTTAAACGGATTGGAAAGGTATCCTCTCTGCCGGATGAACCGATACAATTCGGTATTTTTTACCGTAAAAACCATCACACCCTTTAGATTTTGACTAAGAGTGATCTGCTCGGCAGCGAGAAGCAATTTCTTTTTAATTGCAGCGTCTTTCGCTGTGCGAATATCCAAAACATTTAGCACCTTACCCTTCGAGATACTGTAAATTAAATATCCGTTTACCGAACGCTTATTGTCGTAATGGTAGATCACATAATACTCGAAATTGGGGTGGGATACGCGCCAAAGCAGATAGTCCGAATCTTGGATCAAACGGATTTTGTTGTCGTCTGAAGAGCCTACAAATTCTGGTCTCATTTTATCACTTATGCGCTGCACAGAGACTGATGAGGAAAGATTTTGGCGGAATAAATTGCTTATCTGTAAATAGACCCTTGGTTTGAAATAGTAAACAACTTCAGCTAGAAAAGTCCAATTGTTTCTGATAAAGCTCCGCGTCGATATTTTGGAACAAAGCGTGTAGCAGAATGGTGTGTCGGTATTATTTACTTCGGACAATAGAAGTTCATTCACTTTCTTTGATATACCCCGCTGTTGATGCTTCGGATGTGTCATTAGATCCGTGCATTTGTAAACTGTGGTCTCGGAATTCTCCACCAGTAGTTTTTCGGGTATCATTGCCCCTGATCCTACCAATTTGCCTTCAATAAAAGCTCCTGCGACGAGAGCATTTCCCGAAGGGTTGCTGAAATACTTCCATTCAAACAAACGCTCATTCGCATTGTAACCGAAAGAGGCAAGGAACAGTTCGTTTATCGCCTGCAAGTCTTGCGCTGTGAGTAAGCGGTATGAGTAGGATTGCATCTTAATTAATTATTTTTCTGATGATCTTGGTAGCACCATATGTATGCGCAAGTGCTTCTGATAAAGTCGCATGGTATTGGTTAACCCTATAGAAACTATCAGGTAAGGCCTCGCAAGATCGGATTACATTGATTTTGTCTTCAGTCCGAAGGAGGATCTTATATCCAGACTCTCTGGCCAAGGCCTCAATTTCCGCATTGTATACCCCGTTTGGGTATGCAAAGATCTCTACCTTTTTCTGAATAATGGTTTCTAATATTTGCTTGGAATGGTTTAGTTCGAATACCAGTTGATCCTTTGGGATTAGGGTGAGTATAGAGTGGGTATGACTGTGTGCCCCGATTTCAACATTCATTTGACTTAAGAGTTGAATGTCATGTATGTTGAGCATTTCCGAATACGCATTTTCAGGCATGGCAGCTTTTAATGCTAAATCTGTTATCAAGTCCTTGCGTTGAGCTTGCGTCAGTCCAGAGAGGAGATTGGTAAATTCATTTTCCGTGGAAATAGGAACCGCTCTGTTAATATTGATTGGTTCTTTCATATAAGCTGGATGAAAATAGGACGTGATCGAAGTGGCATTTAAAATATCGTAAATCTGCACAAAATCCTGTGGTTTGCCTGTTTCCAATATTTCCGTATTGATATTGATATTGAATTTTAAATCCAATTCAGATAAAATGGGTAGAGCATTTTCAATAATGTCTTTATGACCATCATCAAAAGAAATAACAGCAGCTGGCTTGTTTATGTTCTCCTGAAAATATGTTTGAGCTTCAGAGAGATGAATAACATTATAGTGACGCTTAATGAAGCGACATAATTCTCTGAAAGTATTCACCGGCATGGCCGGGTAGAAGGGTGTTTTTTTATCATTTACCTGATGAAACATCAGGACTAAAATGGTGTTGTTGTTCTTTCTTGAAAAATAGTAATCTAGCGTAAGGAATTTTATAATGTTAAATACAAAGTTGCGGGTCATCCGAGAATGATTTTAGCAAAAGTGCATTCTTTTTGTATTCGAATTATACATGGTTAAGAATTAAATGAAAAAAAAGTTCGGGCATGATCTACCTAGATAACGGTCCGCAAAGTTTATTTTAACATATGTGTATAAGCTCATAACGTTCAATACTTTGGAGCGCGCTGTGGAGAGAGGATTTTTCATTGGGATGGTTTTCCATACACTAGTAAATGCAACTTTCTGCATAAATACGGACGCGCAGCGAGGTGACAAAAGCAAAATTCCTTATTGATGTCACATTATACATCAAATCCGCTACATATTTGGGTATATGTTGTATTTTTGTTTGCTTTAATATAGAAGCTTTTTAGCGTAATATCCCCCGTGTATATGGTTAGAGGTTATTTTATAGCGATTCTATTATTTTGTTTGCTATCATTTGTAAGAAGCGAGGCTCAGGTTTCACAACGGTATTTCGGTCGTTCCGGCAGTTCGGATATGGTTGTGAAAAATGTGCAATTGAATAATGGCAACGAAGTTGGTGTTGGTTTTAGGTGGACGAATTCGATGAACAATTGCGATGCTATTATCGTCTGTGTCGATCCGTCTGATAATATTGTATGGGCAAAGCAAATTGGTACACCCGGTAACGATCGATTTATTGGGGTAACCGCGACAGCAGATGGTGGATGTGTGGCTGTGGGTTTTGCAAACCAAGGTCTGAATACCTTATATACCGGTAATCATGCGATAATATACAAATTCGATGCTTCAGGGAATATTGTGTGGAGTAGAGCTTTCAACAATACTTCACCGGGAGAGCTGTTTACAAGTGTAATAGAAATTCCAGGTTCAGGTAATCTAGCCGTAACGGGTTTTTATAACTGGGCCTCAGGCGTGAATTCGGGAATGATTGTCAATTTTTCCTCCACAGGAAATATCAACTGGGCAAAGACCTATGACCGCAGCGGGTCAGATGAACTGCGGGATCTGGTTTATTTGAACGGAAAGATTATT